>JBCCES010000067.1:0-6993 GCA_039030115.1 Myxococcota bacterium | reverse complement strand
GCAGCAGATTCAAGACAGGCAATATCATGTCGAGCTGGCCAAACGCGGCGTCGAGCAGATTATCGCTTTGGGGCTGGCTTTTGCGGGCAAACAGGTAGCCATCGTCTACAAAACCCTCACCGAACCGGCTTCCTCACAGCCGTAGCCGTGCAATTCCTCCGACTCCTGTGCCCGTTCTTGACAAAAGCAGCACAGTGTCTAAGGGGTTATACCAATCCTATAAAATAAGTTCTCTTTTATTCTTCCCGCGAAATCAGGAATCCACCAAATGCGAGAACGAACAACGATTGGGAGGGATATCGAATATGGAATTGGTATGATAACGAGACTGCAGATGTTTCTTTATGTTCAGACCCCCATACTTGCTCGACCTCCTAGATTGCACCTACCCTCGAACGTTTTACAAACCTCCTGAGCAGCGAGGCCTTAAACACCACGCAACTTCCTGGTTAGTTACCTATCCTAGGCTGTGGCCTCGCTATATACCCGAACTGGGCAATTGGTATATCCGGACTTGCACCGGAAAGAGTACAGCCTTGTCGGCTGCTCCGTGGAACTTCAGTTATAAAGTCCAATTAAAAATTTCTTTGCATGCCGTCTCATATGCAGACACACACCTTCCCTAAGAGAGTTGCAGTTAAATGTGTTTGCGTATAAAGTGCCCTTAGAAGCCCAGCTATGAGCTATGGGTATAACAAGAGGAGGAAAACATGAAAAAATATATGTTAGCAATGTCAATGGCAAGTATGATTGTGTTGCTGTTTGGCCAATATACTGCCGCAGCACAAAATGACCTCAAAGCCGAAATCCAATTTGAGATGAAAGTGGAAGCATTTGATCCGAATGAGGAAAGGAATGAAATTAACAACGAAGTAGATAAACGGCCTGTGACAGCGTTTCATGCTGCTGTAAGAAATACTCAATATGATGATATCAGCGATGGTCGCAAGTCCCTCTATCAGGAAATACTTGATCGTATTATTCGTGAAAAACCTATGCTGGCATTTAAAGCTGCTTTGGATGGTTTTACTAATTTGCATGGTGTCAGTAAAACAAGAAACAAAGATCATTATAAAAATTTAACCATTGATATCATAAAAAAGCAATGTAGTGATAATTCGGCAAGGAAAGATCTGGCATATGAAATACTTTTTTATCTTGCGGAAACACACATGGAACTTTCGGAGGAGCATGAAGAAAAGAAAAAACGGGTATTAGAAATCATTCTTAGTGTAAAAAATATTGCACAAATAGAGGCAGCAATTGAACAATGGAAACACAAACGTAAGATCAACAAAGATGACTCGAAAAATCTGGAAGAAGACGAAAACAAGAAATTTTCTAATCCAGGGTCTTTTTATCCATTACACTATTTCGTTGGTAAATTTATCTTAGAAGCTAGTAAACGAGCGGATGCTATGCAAAACCATTTATTAAATCTCATTGACAAAGAACTTTCAAAATAGAATCATGCAAGAACAGCTTCTTGATTCATGAGTCAGGCAGCAGCAGGTAATGCAAAGTGCTTGCTGCCTGCCCTGCCGCAATCGGTTTGAATATGTAGCTCTATTCTAGGCTTGATGTTTACGAAAATCTTGCGATACTTTATTTGAAACAACGGGGAGCGCAAAGGCCGTGGTTCTTGACAAAAGCAGCACAGTATCTAAGGGGTTACTGGGTCTGACATGTGCGGATTGCGAGGCTGTGTATGACTCACATAGCTTGCTTTTTGTTTGCAAATTCATTATTGTAAAAATGGAGGGAATTTTTTAATTCAGTCTTTTTGATGTATTCAGCAGCCTCTTTTTATCTGCTTGTGGCCGTTATGACTGAGGTAGTGGCAACAAGCTGCCTCAAGGCATCGGATGGCTTTACCAAGCTGTACCCCTCTATTGTGGTGGTGGTTGGCTATACCATTTCGTTTTATTGTCTCTCTCTCGCCCTGCGATCGATTCCTTTAGGTGTTGCTTATGCTATATGGGCTGGCTTGGGAACAGTGCTCATTGCCCTTGTGGGCATTGTGGTTTATAAGCAGCCTCCCGATATGCCTGCAGTTGCCGGTATTACCCTCATTATTTTGGGGGTAGTGATCATGCATCTATTTTCAAAAGCTTCTGGGCATTGAACTTTAAGTTGCTGTCAATGTTCATTAGAAATGTCTCCATGGACTCTGTTTTATGGGGTGCCTAGCTTCGGCATGTTTTTAAGTCATTTGTGTTCAATCTGTATAAAATATAGATGTCAAATTTATGCGCATAGAAATAGTGTCACTTGCAAGTTATAAAAAATTGGAAATAAATAAAATTTCTAGTTTGTTTTTGTTATATGATGAAAAAGAATTTTAATTGTGTGCTATTGCCGCTTCTTTTTTCGGTCTCTTCTTGCGGCTTTTTGCAGGAGGATGAGCGTTTGGATAGCGGCTTGTACAGTTTAGATGAACCAGGTTCCTTACAGGTATCTAGCGATGATGCTACAGCATCGGCTAACGTTTGTGGCAATGGCGTCATCGGTGCCACACAGCAGTGCGACGATGGCAACACAATCACAGAATCTTGTGCCTACGGGCTGTCTGCTTGCACGGTGTGCAGTAGTAGCTGCCAAGAGGTTGCTGGAGCTGTCAGTTTTTGTGGCGATGGCATTACCGATGGCTTTAACGGTGAGGAGTGCGACACTGGCAAAAATCCATCTGGCAGCTGCCCTTATGGTGATACATCGTGCAGTGTCTGTAGCAACACCTGCCAAATGGTTGCGGGCAAGCCGAGCTTTTGCGGCGACGGTGTAATTGACGACGCCTTAGAGCAGTGCGACGATGGCAACGCCTTTACCGAAGAGTGTCCGTATGGTGCATCGTCTTGCAGTGTGTGCAACAGCAGCTGCCAAATTACCAAGGGCAGTGTTAGCTTTTGTGGCGATGGTATTGTCGATGGCTTTAACAACGAACAGTGCGATGGCGGTGCAAATCCATCGCTCAGTTGCCCGTATGGTGAAACTTCGTGTTCGGTATGCAACAGCAAATGTGAAATAGTTGCTGGGGATACCAGCTTTTGTGGCGATACAGTGATTGATGCAGCAGAGCAGTGCGACGACGGCAATGCCATAACAGAGTCTTGCTCTTACAACCGACCCTGCAATGTTTGCACCAGCAGCTGTCGGGAGATTGCTGGCCAGTATAGCTTTTGCGGCGATGGTGTGGTCGATACGCAGCACGAAGATTGCGATGATCAAAACAGCGATGATCAAGATGGCTGCAAAGCTTGCGAGTTTGCTGCCCAAGCTATGGGTGAGGTGGGCCGTGTAGTGATTTCATCAACATCAACAACGGTTTATCTGCAAAGAAGCTACCAAAATCCCGTTGTGTTTTTGTCGCCGCTTTCGTACAACGAGCACGATGTTGCTGTTGCTCGCATTTTGCATGTTGGCAACGACTCTTTTGAGGTGGCTGTGCAAGAGGCGCAGCAGCACAATGGTGATCACGGCAACGAAACTCTCTTTTATATGGTGCTAGAGCAGGGCATTTGGCAAATAGAAAAAGATGGCCCGACATTGCAGGTTGCCACCTTGCAGACCAACCGCATTGCGCAAAGCACTGCCAAAAAAGGCACTGCGGTGCAAACCCCTGTTGATAGCCTATTTGATCAGCGCCCCTGTGTGTTTACACAAATTCAAACCACCAACGATATGCAGTTTGTTGGCACACGCCACAAACATACATCAGACTTTGTGTTTGAGGCAACCATGCATCACCAAGAGCAGTCGAGGGATGAGCATGCTGTAGAAACCATTGGGTGGGTAGCTTTCGACAACAGCAGCGGCACATGGGGCAATTTAAACTACCAGGTCCAGACACAGTCTGCCTTTAATCACAATTGGAAATCGCTGAGCTTAAACAACCCATTTTCGGCAACGTCAGCTCTGTTTGCCAGCTTAGCAAGCCTAAATGGGGCCGACCCAGCCTTTTTGCGCTACCAGCTGTACCCAGGCGATGTGCAGATCAAGCTGCAAGAGGATACCAGCCACGGCAGTGAAGTGAACCATGTTCACGAAAACATTAGCACGCTTGTTTTTGCTGACACGGGAGTTTTACTGGCATGGCCTGTGCATGCAAACCCGTAATAGCAGGAAAGCCCTTTGTTGTTATAGCTTCTTGTTTGACAAAGCTTTGTGATTGGCAATCTATTGTCGCTTAGCTACTGCAGCTGTATATCTTCACACTCTACGCCGTGGTCGGTGGGGTTGACGTTGTCTGGGCCGGGGCTGATCATATTGCTGCGTAGCAGCTGTATGGTGGCGTTGTTGCTGATCAAAATGTGATCGCTGGTGCCGCGTGCGCGGTTGCCGGCTTTTTTGAGTTGTAGTTGGGCAAATGTTCTGGCTTTGTCGACTGTGTCGGGGGTGTAGCTGCCGAAGGCGGGTGTTAGGTTGTTGGTGGCGGCGGCCTTGAGGTAGGTTTGCAGATCGAGTTTGCTGTTGTCGTTGGTGTCTTGGTTGGTGTTGGCATCGTGTAGCACAACCACATTTTGTGATTGTTGTGCGTTGGCTATGTTGCGAATGCCCTGCAAAATCTCGATGCTGTCAGAGCCACTGGAGCCTGAGTGTGCGGCGGCAAACAGCACTTTGTGACCTGTGGCTTTTTCAACGGCAAGCACCAGTGCCAGCTCGTTGCCAATGGCAGCCTGTTTGCCTTTTTTGTTGGTGCCTTGCAGGGTATGGGGAACCTTTTTTGTGGTGGAGCTGTCCCAAATATCTTGCCGAAAATAAAGACGCGATTTGCCTTGAAAGTCGCTTTCAGATTGGTCTGCAGCAATGTCGACACTAAAAAAGCCCTGCTGTTGCATCTGTTTGTCTAGCAGCAGATTGCTCTCTTGCACCCCCATAACAGTAGCGCGTGCGTAGAGCTTAGCCATATGTTGAGCCTTTTTCTCAAGTTCCCCCAGCACGCCTTTGTAAAAGCCATCTTGAATGTTGTGCAGATCTTGCAGCAGATTGGATGCGGCCATTTTGTGCGATAGCAGCACATCAAAAAAGCATAGCTGCATGAGCTGAGAGGGCATGTCGGCGGTGATATCTTTGTCGTTTGTTTTCCAGGCAATTGCGTTGACCAGGCTGGTTTGCGATACCCGAATCCACGCATTTGTGAGTTTGTCGATATCTTGCTGCTGTACACGGTAATTTTGTGTGATAGAGGGTCGGCTTTGGTTGGCCTGGCGCATGCGTTTGTCTAGGGGGCCGCCGGGTGTGATCCATCTGCCTTTGGCATCTTTAAAAAGCTGCGATGCTGTTTTGGTTTTGTTGTTGTTGTACCATTGATCAAACTCCTGCTTATTGGCCAATGCACTTTGGCCTGTTTTGTTGTAAACACTTTGGGCGAGGGCAAAAATCGCATCTTTTTGCTGTGCGTTGATCACCGTTTCAAGTGTGTCGGTGCTTTGCTGCATGGCCTGATCGGCTGCAGCCAAAATCTGCTCGTTTTGGTTTTCGAGTTCGGTTCCTTTTTGCATGCCAGCAAACTCAAAAGCGTTGTTTTGAATACCCGAAAAGTTCGAGACGCAGACTGTGTGTATTGCAGGAGCAAACCCAACCTGTTGCTCCGATTTCATCAAGCAGGTTTTTTCGAATGTATGATGGACAAATTGCCGCATTTGCTGCAGCAGTTTCTCTTTTGGGTTGATGCCACATGCATTGACAAACTCTTCGGCAAAGTTGGAGCAATGCTGTGTCATGTGTTGGCCTAGCTGCGTTTTAACGTTGAGCAAAACAGAGCGACAGGCCTGTTCAAGTGAGGAGCGGTTGCACACAGCGCCCTGCCGGTAGCCGATTTTATCTGCTGGTGTAAACAAGTTGTTATCGGCATGGGCCTTTTTTAGGTTCGATGTCAATCGCGAAGACCAGCCACTACACACATCGGCAGCCGTCTTTGTTGTATCACCTGTGCATGCAGTCAATAACAATGCCGCCGTACTCCACAACCATGTTTTTTTCATCTGTTCTCCCCAAAAATCGATAAAAGCTGTCTATAGTATAGACTCCAATCGCTAAAATGTCGATGCAAATTTTTGCGTTATAGTCATTTTCAACCAAGCTTTTGCCGAATGATGTAACATAGTGGGTATGAGCGATCCTGTGCAACACAACCCCATTATCAATCCAGGTGGCAGCATGCCTGTGGGGGTGTCGGATTTTGCTAAGTTAAGGCAAGGCGACTACTGTTTTGTCGACAAAACTCTGTTTACCAAAGAGTTTCTCGATGTCCGCGCTGAAGTCACGCTCATCACCCGCCCGCGACGGTTTGGTAAAACCATCAACCTCGACAAACCCTAGACATACTACATCCCTGCGCACACCGTCTCACCTTTCGTTTTGGGTTTTTTTGCTGTTTCATGGTTTTCTCCTGTTCTCATAAAAGGCTGCAAAGCCTTCGATCTTCTGCTGTGCTTCCTGTTGCAGCTGATGCTCGCCTATATCCTGAAGGCTTCTGGGAAGCTTGTTGAGCACGCTCTTTGTTTGACGCACCCAACAGCGCGGATGCTGTGTGGTCGGGCAAACCTCTTTGATGGCTTTCCAAAAACCTGATGCACCATCTCCTATGGCTAATTAAGGGTGCTTGCAGACCCTGTTGCGTCAACTGCAGCAACAAATCCTTCTAACTGAGACTACTTTCGCGCATACCTTACCAGTACAACTACTACAAACAAATGCGCAATCTTATGAAAGGGCTGTTGGGCGATTGCCTCAAAGATGGCCCCTTTTTGAACCGCGCCGTGCTCACCGGTATTTTACGTGTTGCCAAAGAGGATATCTTCTCGGAGCTCAACAACCCAGGTATTTACGGTGTACTTGATCAACCCTATTCGTCGTGGTTCGGCTTTACCGAACATGAGGTCAACCAGCTGTTACAACAAAGACAATACTCCGAGCGCCTTGAATTGGTGCGCCAAACCTACAATGGCTATCGTTTTGGTGCCGATCAACCGCTGATGATCTACAACCCCTGGT
>JBCCES010000066.1:0-7165 GCA_039030115.1 Myxococcota bacterium | reverse complement strand
CGCCTCGGAATTATTTGCAAATGCTCCACTGGAACAGACATTTTGATTGCGTCATACCCTCCTATACTTTGTAATCCTACATAGCAGAGAGCAGGCAACGCGATAAACATGGTTCCAAACTGAAAAATGTCGGTCGAATTTACTGATTTGATACCACCAATAGAAGAATAAAAAACAAAAATAAAGCAAGCTAATAAACAAGCTTGGGTCTGAGAAAAATCAAAAAAATACCCGAACAAATAAGAAAAAGACTTCACCTGTATTCCAAGAATGGCAGAATAAAAAAAGACAACGGATAACCCCGTAATTATTTTTCCGGGGGTCCCATAAAAATACTTAGCGAAGTCTCCTGGCGATATGGCTTTTTCCATGGCTTTCCCCATACGAGGAGCAATGAGCCACATCACAAGGAAATAAAAAACATGAGCGCTTGCGTACACAAAAACATAAGCTAAACCAAACTTAACGATTTTTTCCGTCAACCCAATCGTGTCACCACCACCTGCCAGTGTTGCAAACATAGCAATCACAAGCGCTGTGGTGCTCATTTTGCGATCGCCGATGCAAAAATCCTTCATGGTGCTGACATGGCGACCCGACCAGACACCAATGGCTAGGGTAATAAGCAAATAGGCAACAACAATGGCCGAATCCAAGTAACTCATCAATACCTCCCCGCGTGATGCTGCTGCACAACAGAATGCAAAATGAGACAGAAAAACGTGTACGAGGTACAAGCAAACCGTTGCACATGAAATGCCTGTAAAACTCGCTGCTTTATCTAGCCTTTTTCCACAACGCACACATAGTTGTCAAGACCCTCATTGACAACCCCAGTCTATATGTCAAGCTAGAAAAAATTGTATACAGTGAGGTTTTGTCATGCGCATAGGTGAACTGGCGCAACAATTGGGTGGGCGTTTGCTTGGAGAAGACGGTCATGTGCAGGCTGTCTGCTCTTTGGAGTCGGCACAAAAGGGTGATTTAGCCGCTTTGCTGCACCCCAAAGAGCTGAAATCGGCCTTTACAACACAAGCTGGCTGCATGTTGCTAGACGAATCTTATGCAGCGCAATATGCAGATCGCATCTCTTGCTCTCTCATCGCTTTGGAAAATCCCTTTTTGGGGTTTGCCCGCGCGCTTCATATGCTACACCCTGATTCTGCCCGCCCTGTGGAGGGCATGCATGCTTCTTGTGTGGTGCACCCTCAAGCGCAGTTGGGGCAAGGTGTATACGCAGGGCCGTTGTGTTGCATTGGCAAGGCATCTGTTGGGGATCACACACGTGTATTGCCCTTTGTTTTTGTGGACGACGATGTGGTGATTGGCAAACGTTGTGTGTTGGGAGCAGGTTGTGTCTTGTTACGTGGGACCCGTTTGCAAGATGATGTCATTATTCATCCAGGAGCTGTGTTGGGAAGCGACGGGTTTGTTTATGCGCCACAACACCAAGGCCAAAGCAACGCCAAGGTACCCTGTACACGCGGTGTCATTGTAGAAAAGGGGGCAGAAGTGGGCGCCGGCGCATGCATTGATCGAGGCATGCTGGAGCATACCCGTCTGGGCTCAGGCGTTAAAATTGACAACCTGGTGCAAATTGCCCACGACGTCTCCCTGGGAGACGATGCTCTCATTGCAGCTCAATCGGGCATAGCTGGACACTCCCGTTTAGGTAAAGGGGTGCTCATGGGAGGGCAAGCCGGCGTGCGCGAGCGCGTCAACGTGGGGGAACACGCCTGCGTGTCTGCTCAATCTGGCGTAGCACAAGATGTGCCAGCAGGAGAAGCCGTGGCAGGCAGCCCCGCCATGCCTCAGACCACTTTTTTGCGTAGCAGTTTATTGTATCGCCGCTTGGGTCGGCTGGCTCGTCAAGTCAAACACCTAAGTGATAAAGTTCACGCCCCAGCCAACAGCAAAAAGTAACACAAAAAAAATGGCACAAGAACAGCAAAAATCCACCGTCTACCCATTACCCATGTCCTACGAAGAGATCATTCGTATTTTGCCGCATCGGGTTCCTTTCTTACTCATTGACCGCGTGCTGCAGATAAACGAACAGGAGATTATCGCCTACAAGCTCCTGGGGGCTTCAGAGCCCTTTTTTGCTGGCCACTTTCCCAACAAACCGGTTATGCCAGGGGTACTGCAACTGGAGGCCTTGGCACAAACAGCTGCCATTTGGATGGGGTTACATCAGCAAGATGGCGATGCCATTCCCTATCTCACCGGTGTACAATCTGCCAAATTTCGTCGACCTGTCACTGTGGGAGATCGTCTGGATCTACAGGTCGAACTACAGGGCCAAAAAGCAGGTTTTTGCCGCTTCTCGGGCAAGGGTCTCGTAAACGGTACAATTGTGTGTGAAGCCGTCTTATCTGCTTTTATTCAAAAAAATTCGCAAACAACAACCTAGACACTTCATGGCTGAACACCAAAAACCGACAGCTTCGCAGATCCGTTTAGAGCGCGTACAGAAAGCACAACAGCTGCAGCAAGAGGGTTTGCACCCCTACAGCAATGGGTTTTCTCCCACCATGCCCCTGCAGCAGCTGCGATCACAGTACGAACAGTGCGAAAATGACAAGCTTCGTTCTTTAGATACCACATTTGCTGTAGCAGGCCGCCTCGTAGCCGTGCGACGCATGGGAAAAGCCTGTTTTTGGCAACTGCAAGAAGCCGATGCAACCATTCAAATCTATGTGCGTCGAGATCATATAGGCGAGAAGGCTTACGCACAGTTGCGACTCTTTGACAGCGGTGACATTGTCGCTGCCACAGGAAGCCTCATGAAGACAAAAACAGGGGAGCTCACCGTTGAAGCAACGCAGATTATTATGCTCACCAAATCGTTGCAGCCCCTGCCCGAAAAGTGGCATGGCCTCACAGATGTGCAACAGCGCTACCGCAAGCGCTACTTAGATCTCATTGTGAACGCACCATCGCGACGGGTTGCTCTCGCCCGTTGTGTGATTGTCAGCCAACTACGACGTTTCTTAGATGAACACGGTTTTGTAGAGGTAGAAACACCTATTTTAGTCCATGAAGCGGGAGGCGCGGAGGCCCGCCCTTTTCACACACATCACAATACCCTAAACAGAGACTTTGCCCTACGCATTGCCACGGAGCTGCACCTCAAGCGTTTGGTGGTTGGAGGCCTGCACCGTGTCTATGAAGTGGGCCGTCTGTTTCGCAATGAAGGTGTCAGCACGCAACATAACCCTGAGTTCACCACAGTGGAATTTTATCAAGCCTATGCAACCCATCAAGACCTCATGCAGCTGACCGAAGAGCTCTTGTGTCACCTGGCACAGCAACTCCAGCAAAAAGGGTTGGGTTGTGAAAACAGTGCTACGTTATTCAAATCCCCCTTTCGCCGCGCCAGCATTGCTGCACTTGTGGGCCAGCATCTCCACATGAACGCTAAAGAAACCGCCAATTTAGAGCAGATCACATCGGTCAAACAAGCTCTCACCCTCGCCTGTGGCAACACAGTCACACAACAAGAGCCTCTACTTGTCTGCCTAAAAGAGCTCAGTGACGAAGAGGCCTGTAATGCTATTCCCGAATTAAAAAACTGTTTGACAGGTAAAGAACTTGTAGATGCTGCTGTTGCTGCGTTACAGCAAAGCAACGACGCTGCACAATTTTATGGCCAACTGGGTAATAATATCGATGCCATGTTCGCGCAGGCACCTGTCCGAGCACGCCGCCTTGCACTGCATCTTGTCTATAGCGTGTTTGATCACCTGGTGGAACATACGCTGAAAGAACCAACGTTTATCACAGGATTTTCTGTCTCATGCAGCCCGCTAGCACGCTGCAATGACAATGACCCTGCGTGTGTCGATCGTTTTGAACTCATCTGCAATGGGATGGAAACGGCCAATGGATTTTGTGAGCTCACCGATCCGCTGGATCAACGCTCCCGTTTTGAGGCGCAGTTGCGTTGGCAACAGCAAGGCGACGACGAGATCCCCGGCTTAGACGAAGACTTTTTGCAAGCGTTAGAAGTGGGCATGCCCCCAACAGCCGGTGAGGGGATTGGTATTGATCGCCTTGTGATGCTGCTGACCGGATCAGCCTCCATTCGCGATGTGATTCTGTTTCCTCACATGCGTAGCAAAATGTAAATAACCCTCTGCTCAACCCTAAATTCTACCATTTATTATATAATCAATTCTCGTGCGTTGTGCAAGCATCTTTTGGTTCAGAAATGGCAAGGGGCTGCTGTTGCTCTGAATCGGCAATGGAACCATCTGAATCTGTTTCATCATCGCATGGATTCATGAGCATACGCTGCAAAGCAACAGTCTGCTGCCGCAAAAATGACACCGCCGCACCCAATTTGCGCATCAAAGCGGGTAAATCTTCAGGACGCAACACTAACAACCCCACCACTACCACAACCAACAACTCACCCGCGCCAATATTCAACATCACGTTTCACACCCTCTAGCTGGCTTGCCAGCGAACTGGTTTGCCAGCGGACTGGCCTGCCAGCACCGGACCACTGCGGACCTGCCCACAAGGCCACGTTTGCGTAGTTACAGGATACCGAGGAAAATGTGCATGCTGGGGGATACAAGCTTGCCATAAGTTATCTGGGTAATACACCTGCTGTAGAGTTAAGCCACATGCCGGTGCCGTTGGGCCAGCACGTTGTCGACAGCGTGCTTGCAGGATGTTTTGCACATCATCCACAGAAAGTTTCCCTCTGCCTACTTGCAGCAAAGTGCCTACGAGAATACGAACCATATGGTGGCAAAATGCGTTTCCTCTCACATCAATCCAAACGCCCCTCAGTTTACGTTGCATCTGAATTTTCCACACAAAGCGCCTTGCGTGAGAGGCTGTACAACTGGCAGCACGAAAACTGGAAAAATCATGATCCCCAACCAGATGTTGAGCCGCTTGCTGCATGGAGGTGACATCTAAAGTGTGCAACACACGCAGTGCTGGCCATGGCGAAAACAAGCAAGGAGCCAACGTCTGTTCAATGCGATAAATATAGCGTTTTCCGATGCTGTGCTGTCGTGCATGGAACGCATCGGGCATCTCATCCGCCTGCCACACAGAAACATCTTTGGGCAACAAATGAGACAGTGCCAAGACCAACTTGCGCCCGTCTAACTGCGTGTTCATACGGCAAGAGACAGCTTGCCCCCATGCATGCACGCCCGCATCGGTGCGACCTGCTACACCAACAGCCACAGGCTCATGTGCCAAACGCGACAAGGCAGACTCGAGAACCCCTTGCACGGTGCGTTGATGATGTTGATTTTGAAACCCACAAAAATCCTCGCCCCTGTAGGCAACCCACAATCGCCATGTCACCGTTCGCATGGGTAGGGCTGTGTTCATACAAAACGCTTTCCAGTTTGGCCAAGCAGTTAATCGGTTTGTGGCGGTTTTGCCCCAGCAGGTGGTGGTTGGCTACCTGGTGGTTGACCACTACCCTTTTGCATCATTTGTACAAATGTCACACGGAGCTGATATAGCAAAGCTTCGCAAAGTTTTTGTTCATCGGGTGTCAAATTTCCTTTGGTCTTTTCATGCAATAGGGCGATGACATCGATCATCTCCCGAGACCGTTGCAAATCCACTTTGATTAAACCGGAATCTGGCCACGGCAACAACCCCATGGCCATCATGGCTTGCTGCCCCAACGATTGGATAAAGAGCTCAAACGTCAACGGCTGAGCTTGCTGCTGTTTCGGGGCCGAGGACTCCTGTTTTGCATCTGACGGTGCATTGGATGTGGACGGCGAAGGAGTCTCTTTGGACTGAATCGGTTGAGACGCCTGAGTTGTTGCAGATGCATTGTCGTTTTGCTGGTCGTCCTCACCCTGGCGACTCTCACCTTCCTCAGTAAACCGGCGACGATCGACTACACGAAAACTGCTCTCCTGCTCCTCTTCAGGACTATTTCTCTTTGCCATAAAAGCCTCCCTCTCAAAGCATTGCTCAAAAATGACCTTTAAACAACCGCACTGCCCTTTTGTAAGGCCAGTTTACATGGCTTTGACCGCAAATCATAGACAACCTAGTCCACAACATCTGCTTCTCGTCACTGGAATGCAAGTCCCTAGAAACAATTTCGTCAAGTTCAAAACAGGCAAACAAAAAACAATCCCTTGCACCCAGAACACAAACAAGGCAGTCTATAGCCATGTATTCCACATCGGACTTTCGTCGTGGCTTGCGCGTTTTGTATCAGGGGCAACCCCACGAAATTGTGGAGTTTGATCACCACAAACCGGGCAAAGGAGCTGCTGTGGTGCGCACCAAGCTCAAAAATCTCGCCACAGGGCTCACAGCAGACCCCACATTTCGTTCGGGAGATAAGCTGCCGAAACCCGATCTGAACGAGCTGGATGTCCAATACCTTTACTCCGATGAAAACCTGCACCACTTCATGGATCCGCAATCTTACGAGCAACATCAAGTGTCTGTAGAACTACTGGGCGATGCTGTGCACTTTCTGGTGGAAAACCAAACGGTGAAGCTGCTTTTGTTTGAAGGCAAAACCATTGGTGCCCAGTTGCCTTTGCATGTGGTATTAGAAATTGTGGAGTGTGATCCGGCCATTCGAGGCGATACGGTAAGTGGTGCAACCAAAGGAGCCAAATTATCCACAGGATATTCTTGCCAAGTTCCCCTGTTTATTCAGCAGGGTGAAAAGGTCCGCATCGACACCCGCACCGGTCGCTACATTGAACGCGCTTAAAGCAAAAAACCATGCCAAAACTTGTACGCGATCGCATTGTTGACATGCTGAAACAGCAGCAGGGTGTAGAACCCAACTGGCACGTTGCCACCAGCAGTGAATACCACAGCCGACTGCGAGACAAACTGCGTGAAGAGGTACGTAAAATCTCCCCTCAAGACGTTGCCGGGTTTGATAAATTCCTGCGCGATAGCGCGAAGCGATATTGGTTTGGGTTTGAAAACCTTGGCCGTCGTCCTCTGAACAAATTTTTGGACTTGGCAAAAGTTCTGCATATATTTGGATTGCTTCGCGCGGACCGGTCCGTTTAGGCGCACGCGTCCAAACGGTTCAAAGATGAAAAACTGCGCATGGCGTTTTCATTTCATCCCCTCTTTATCGGCGGCGACCCGCTGCATGTGACGTCGGTCTATATCCTGGTCAGCTATCTCGAAAAGG
>JBCCES010000065.1:0-7206 GCA_039030115.1 Myxococcota bacterium | reverse complement strand
ATGTTTTTTGCACTCGTCATCAATCTCTTTGGGGGGTTTCATGCGGCAGGTATGGGATTTAGGTTCAGGTGAAAGATGCACGCACTTGGGGGCGTAGTAGACTGCGGCATTTTCGTTCTCTGGGTTTGGGTTGCTGCTTTGGGGGGCCTTTCCGCGAAAGTCAAGAAAGCATTGTGTGTTTCCCCCTTTGTTTTGTTTTAAGCAGTCGTCTGGCTGCTGGCCTTTGCAGGGGGATTTAATCTCTCGTGGCTTACATTTATTGGGGTTTTTGGAGTCCACTTCGCATTGTCCCCAGCACTCTCCTTTTTTTACACGGTCTTCTTGTGTGCAGTCAAAAGGAACTGTTTTGAGTTTGGCCTGCTTTTGCGAACTGAGAGCTCGTGGGGATTTGTCGGAGTCGAGAGTTGATGAATCGTCTTTGGTTTCAGGGGGGAGTGACTCAACCCAGCGTTTGGTGGCAGATGTTCCTTCGCCTACCTCTTTATCGTCACAACCTGTGGCTGCTAAAAACAGCCCAACAAAACTCCACGGCAGAAAATGCTTTTTGATTGCAAACAGACCCATTTGGCTTCCCTTTTTAAAATAGAATGTTTTTTACCTCTTACTTTTAGTTAAACATATTTTAAGTAAAATGTCAATGGAGGAACATGCCTGTCGATTTAATATATAAAAAATAAAAAGGGCAGCTTGCTGCTGCCTTTAAGTTTGTTTTTGTGTTTTGGCCCTAATGGCTGGCGGAAGCTTTCTTGCTCACATGGGCATGATGTGCTCTCTCAGGAGCAGCAGCCGTGTGGCTGGCCTTTGGGGCAGAAGCGTTGCTGGACACACCTTCTTCGAAAGCGGGCTCGCTAAAACCTTGAAACGCTTCGTTGAATGCATCATCTTCAAAGATTGCTTTAATCAATGGGCAGGTGCTGTTTTGGCTAATGTTTAGTTTAGAGGCGGCATCCTGTGTTCCCTTTTGTAAATTGATCATGTCTTGTTGCAACGTTTCAGGATTCTTTGACTGCAAGGCACCACAGAGGAGTTTCTCTGAGGCTTGAAAGGTAGACAAAAGAAATTTTTTCTCGTTGGCAGAACACTGTTTGAGCTGTGCTTGGATTTTTGCCGGGTTGAATTCCTCATCGGCTCCTGCAACTGTTGTTGCAGCGCCTTGGTGCTTGTCGGAATCATTTGCTAAAACGTTCTCATGAGAGCTAACGGTGTCATTTAGCTGCAAAGAGCATTGATAAGTTTTTTTTATGTTAGACATGATATCGCTGTCCTTTACAGCAGCTGACACATTTTGCGTATTGCTTTGAATTTTCTTTTGAAATTTAGACGCTTCTTGTGTGTTGGGTTTTAGAGTTTGGCTTCCTTGTTTACCTTTGGAGTTGTTCTGATTTTGTTGCTTGTCGTTTGTCGCATTGGATGTGGTACCGTTGTTGGAATTTTTATCGTTGTTATCTCCTGCACAACCCTGCAGTAGCATGCAAGCAGCAAAGGCAAAGCATGTAACTCTTTTGCTTTTTTGATTCATTTTTTGTCTCCTCCTGTATTTGGCTTTTAGCTAAATTTATTGTTAATAATATGATTGCTGTTTTAAAAAGTCAAGGTTCCCGGTGCTTTTTTATAAATCCAGGCAATCTTGCTGGTAAACGCGGCGCGTTTCTAAACACAGTGCTGTGAGTTGTCGCCCCCAGCTGCATCCCGAATCTAAACCAATGCAGTGGCGAGACGAATAAAATCCCAGAGCGGCCCAGTGACCAAACAGCACGGTCTGTTTTTGCCATTGTTGTGTTCGAGGAAGGGCAAACCAGGCCCGCAAGGGTGCGGCAGCCTGTGTGGGGTGCTGGGTGCAAGAAAAGTCCATTTCCCATGGCGTGGTGCAAAAGCGCATGCGGGTAAACATGTTGAGCAGCGCCCATCCACGTAGGGGGAGTGGCAAGCTTGGGCTCCATGCAAGTCGATTGCTGCGATGCATCCATCCTTGCTTCCAGTGTCTGAGCACGGTGCGCGCTGTGTGTGTCTGCAACATCTGTTGCGCTTGCTGGGCGAGATCCCGCGCTTGTTGAGGAGTCAGGCAGGGCAAAATGCCTGCATGCACCATGATCCAACGATCTTGTTGTTGTAGCAGGGGTTGTGTGCGCAACCATTGTAGCAATTTGCTGGCATCGTGGGCAGCAAGCACCTTTGCCATCAGGGGGTTGGGTTGGGCAACGCCTAGAGAAGACGCCAGCAAGTGCAGTTCGTGATTGCCCAATACCGTTTGAGCGTGAGGGCCCAGATCGTGCACAAAACGCAAAACATCTAGTGAGGCAGGCCCTCGGTTAACTAAGTCACCGGTAAACCACAGGCAGTCTCGGCCTGCTCGAAAATGGAATTGGCGTAGT
Source organism: Myxococcota bacterium (assembly GCA_039030115.1). Lineage (GTDB taxonomy): Bacteria > Myxococcota > UBA727 > UBA727 > JABDBI01 > JBCCEX01. Next base: position 4,834 of record JBCCES010000065.1, on the reverse strand, counting down.
AACGCACGCAGTGAGGCATAACAGCCGTGTACATCGCCAATGGCATAGGTGGCCATAGGGCAGACTCTAGCATAAGCACGCTCATGACACTTGGTGCAACACAAAAGAGTGTGGCACAATGCAGGCCACATGTGAAAAATATGGAAAAGTTGTCATGTCTGAAAATAGATCGTCCTATCGTGTTGCTGTTTTAGGAGCAGGTGCATTTGGTACTGCTTTGGCTTGCTTGCTGTCTCGCCAAGGAAAATCATGTTGTTTGTGGGCCCGTGATGAACAGGTTGCTCAAAGTATTTGTCAGGAGCATAAGCACCCAAGGCGCCTCAAAACGGTTGCTTTGCCAAGCAATTTACAAGCCACACCCTGCTTGTCTAGGGCCCTTGAAAAGGCTCAGCTGGTGGTGTCGGCTTTGCCCATGCATGCGTTGCACGATGTGTGGCAAGAGGCGGCAAAATATGTCGTCGACGGCAGCACAATTGTGAGTACCACCAAGGGCATTGTCCCTACCACACTGCTTTTGGGAACCGATATCATCGAGCAAGCCATTGCACCTCATGAAAAGTCCATTTCCATCGCCTGTTTGTCGGGGCCCTCTTTTGCGTTGGAAGTTGCCAAACAGTTGCCAACTGCCGTGACGGTTGCGGCAAAGCAGCCAGCTGTTGCGCAGCACGTGCAAAGCCAGCTGTCTACCGATCGCTTTCGTTGTTACACCAGCACCGATGTGCGGGGTTTGCAACTGGCTGGTGCCCTCAAAAATGTGGTGGCCATTGCATCGGGAGTGGCTGTGGGCTTGGAGTTGGGGCAAAACGCTCAAGCTGCTTTGGTGAGCCGGGGGTTAGCAGAAATTGCTCGTTTGGGTGGCAAACTGGGTGCGCAAAACAGCACGTTTTGTGGTTTGGGGGGCATGGGAGACTTGGTGTTAACATGCACCGGAAGTTTGTCGCGCAATCGCCGTGTTGGGGTGGGTTTGGCGCAAGGCAAGAGCTTGCAAACCGTGTTGCGTGAATTGGGGCAGGTGGCCGAAGGGGTTCATACAGCCCGCAGCATCGCGCATCTGAGTGAAAAACATCACGTTACAATGCCTATTTGTGATGGCGTGTGTCGCATTTTATTTGAGCAAGCGGATCCACGAAAAGTGGTAGGAGATCTGCTGCGTCGACAACTGAAACACGAAGTGGAGTGAAACGGCCATGACATCGGCTCAGGATATCTCTTTGCCGCAGGTTCGTTCTCCGATTTCTCAGGTTCTTGCTGCCATATTGTCTGGTATTTTGTTGGGTTTGAGTCAACCTTTGGTGATTGAGGCCCTTGGTGAAACTCCTGTCTGTCACCCTCTCTTTCCTCGTGCGTTGGCTTTGCTTGCTGTAGGAGGGATCTGCTGTTTGATCAAGAGCAAGAAACGAACCTGTTTGCTGCTTGCTGCATTGGCTTGTTGTGTGTATGACGTGGGGTTGTTGGCGTTTGTTGGGTATGTGCCTTTGTTGTTGGTGTGTCACAACAAGAGCCCCAGCCGTTGCTTTGTACTGGGAACGATGACAGCCTGTGTGCAGTTTGTTGTGTTGGCTTATTGGGTTGTGGTGGCCATGCATATCATTGCAGGCATGCCCATGGCTTTAAGTACAGCTTTATTGTTGTTGATGGCCTTTTTGATGGCGTTGCATACAGGCATTGCTTTTGCTGTGACGGCGGTTGTAACCAGTGCCTTTCGTTGGCCACTGTGGTTGGTGTTTGCTCCTGTTTTGTGTTGTTTGGAGTTTTTACGTAATTGGTTTTTGTTCGACGGGTTTCCCTGGGGCAATGTGGGATACTCTTTAGCAAGTCTTCCCGTACTGTTGCAAAGCGCTAGTTTGGTGGGTGTGTACGGTTTGGTGTTTTATGTGGCACTTGTCAATGGTTGTCTGTTTGACTGGTTGACTGCAGCACCACCCAACCGTGCCAAGACATCCCTCGTGTTGCTGGCATGTGTAAATGGGATTGTTTTGTCTTGGGGCGTTTACCGCTTAAATTTGCCCATATCGCAGCAAGAAACAGTGCGGGTGGCTTTGTTGCAGGGCAACATTGAACAGTATATTAAAAACCACTCGCGTCATCACAGCAGGGATATCTTGCGCAAATATCTCACGTTGGAACAACAAGCTGTAAAACAGGGAGCACAACTTGTTGTGTGGCCCGAGTCTGCCCTGCCTGGGATTTATAAACACGACATCTCCTCCTTCTCTTTTTTGCCTAGGGTAAACGCTGCTCGGGTGGTGGGGGCCGTTTTGTATAACAAAGAGGCTTATTACAATGCAGCTTTATCTATCGATCCTCAGGGACGTGTGACGGGATATACGAAAAAGGCCCATCTAGTTCCTTTTGGCGAATACGTTCCATGGCCCTTAGACGGCATTGCTCAAAGGGTGACTTCTGGGATTGGCCATTTTGCCCAGGCCGATGTGTTTCGTCCCTTGCCGGTATTGTTGCCCTCTTCTTTGCCGTTGCGTGTAGGAACAGCCATCTGTTTTGATGGTGTATTTCCTGAGGTGAGTCGGCATTTTGTGCGCAGTGGAGCAGGCTTGCTGGCCAATATGACCAACGATGCATGGTACGGCGTTTCATCGGCCGCTTTTCAACATTTGAATATGTACGTTCTTCGGTCTGTTGAGCTGGGCCGCAGCACCGTTCGAGCTGCCAATACAGGGATTTCTGCATGGGTCGATGCGCGAGGCCGTGTGCACCAAGCCACTGCGTTGTACCAAGACGCTGTTGTTGTTGCCGATGTCCCTGTTTTGTTTGAAATGACCCCTTATGCCCGCGTAGGGGATGTTGTGCCTGCATTGTGTAGCCTGTTTACGTTGGTTGCAGGTGTATTGGCGCATGTGGGTTTTGGTTTTTGGCGGCGGCAACGTTCCATTTTTGCATGGATATTAGGTCTTGCAGGATTCGCCTGTGCTGCATGGGCAATGATCTCTTTTTGCCTCTATTGGCAACAGTTGACTGAAGGGCAGCATACCTATCGTTTGGGTGTGGCTGTGCTGGGATTGGTTCTGGGGTGTCGGGCTTTTAAACAGTCGAAATAAAATTTCACGCCGTTTGTTTTTTAGGATGCGATACGGTGTGGGTGCTGATTTGACACGTCCTGTGATTTTTCTACCATTTTTTCTTGCGCTTTTTGCACTGGCTTGTTCTCCCAAAGACCGGGTATTGGTTTTGTCGGAAGAGACAGGGATTGTATGTGATACACAGCACCGAAAAATTTGGTCAGGTCCTTCTGTCAACACACCGCAAGAGGCAGATAAAACGCTGGCAGCTATTATTGAAAATTCTGGTGCGCTGGGTGGAAATGAACGTTGGCAATGTGCACAGGCTCTTGCTAAAGATATGCACCAAGTATTGATCGAGGAGTCGCCCCACATCAAAAAAACGCAAGATGTTCTTGTGATTGGGGCAGGGGCTCATGCAGCTGTTTTTCTGCGTGTGTTTGATCAAGCAGGTGAATATAAACGCAAGGCGCGTGTGTTAACCATAGAGAGTAAATCTGTGTTGGCCGAGCACTTTTTCTCTTCGGATTATCTGCTCAATTCTCCCGTGCCGCTCACATCTTTATCTGCTGCTCCTGTGCCCTTGGGGGCTTGTGTAAAAAGAAAATTTACACCTGTGTTAACTGTTGAACCCAAATCGGTGTTGCATGAAGATGCTACGGCCTCTGAGTCTCTGGGCAGCACAATAAAAGAGAAGCTCACCCTGTTTCCTCTTGCTCAAGATACATGGGCACAAATCGTCATGTCCCATTTTTTGTCGCCCTCCTCTTTTGCCATGGGCAAGCAGGTGCAGCGTATTCACCGCGTAAAAGATGGGTATGAGGTTGAGATAGAGGGGATGCAGAGCGTAACGGCTAAAACCGTTGTTGTTGCTACAGGCTTAGGAGGCGCTAACACGTTGCTAGCCTCTGCTGCGCAACAAGATTGGTTGCAGCAACAACAGCAAGCAGCGTTGCATTGTGAGTCGCCTGCCTGTTTGCCCCGTGTCATGGCATTTGATGATTTCTTGCGACTCAATCGCCGTTTCAAAGCGGGTGGCCACAATATTTTAAATGACTTTCATCACAAGCGTGTGGCTTTGATTGGTGCGGGAGATGCCAGCAATGTTGTGGTAGAATTTCTGTATGGGGCTGCCCCTCGAAGTGCTTATGAGCACACCCATCCAACAAAGCACCCCGAGCAGTTGATCTGGTTTGGGCAACAATACACAACTTATCCACAGTTTTTTGAATATGCTAAACCCCGTTACCGAATCGCATTTTTTGAAAACTTAATACAGCATAAACGCGTTTATAATGGTTCTGATGAAGCGATGGATGTGGATTTTGTTGCCACGCCCAACAAAGTTGTGCAGGTTGCTCAGGAGGGTCAAGGTGGTGTGCAGCTCACCGACAGTGAAGGCACAGTGCACACCGTTGATTTTGCCATTGTTGCAACAGGATACACCAACCAGCTGTTGCAGGTATTGGATGGTGTCATGGATAAGGAAAGCAAGGGGGCTAGCCCCCCTTTTCAAGCGTTAGCAGGCCCTACGGGCAGCCCCATGGCCTATCAGTTAATAAACAGGGGGCGGCAGGAGAGCATTTATCTGATTGGGACAGCTGCTCTGTCGTTGGAGCTTGGGTTTGTCACCAAGACAGACCTGGACACCTCTGCTACACAAAATGCCGCTTCGTTTAACATTTTGAATCCGAAAACAGTTGCCTTTGCCCGTTATTTGGCGCGGTTACTGCCCTAAGTACCCCCGCTGCATGCAGCGTGCTTGACACCATCAAGCCCGCTCTGTGGGAGGATGGCTTCCGGGGGGTCCCCATCCT
>JBCCES010000064.1:0-7227 GCA_039030115.1 Myxococcota bacterium | reverse complement strand
TCCTATTTGCTAGGAATCCAAAACAACAAACAGATGGATCGCGACCCCATGCGCCCCTACCTTTTTGAAAATCTGGTCTTTTTGGAGCTCATGAAGAGACGCTATAACCAAGGATACGACCATCAATTATATTTCTACCGCGATCACAATCAGCTTGAAGTCGACTTTGTTTTTCAGGCAGGTCATGAACTGGTTCCCATTGAAGTAAAGTCTTCAAAAACAGTTCAAATGGAGTTTTTGAAAGGGCTCAACCGCTTTATGCAGCTGGCAAAAGACCGCTGTCCAAAAGGGTTTTTAATCTATGCAGGCCCAACCACGCAATCGGTGGGGGCCTGCTGCATTATCAACTATGCACAAACACAATCCTGCGTCATGCAGCCCCAATGCTAGATGCGATTCTTCTGCCTTTTCAAACTCTCTTTTACCCGCACAACGCGCTGGTAGGACTCTTCAACACGCTGACGCAACGTGTCGTCTCCCTCAAAAATATGCTGCTCAATCGCATCAACAACCTGCTTAGGCTGCACACGAGGACCGTATTTCAACGTTTCGACACCTCTGCATGCCAAGGGATTGTTCGAAAACACGAGAACATCCACCCCCGCATGCATCCCCATTCTTGCTACGTGTGCCAATTCATAACGACCACTGACAGCACCCATCTGCAAATCGTCAGAAAACACAAGACCCTGATGCCCTATTTTCTCTCGCAACATGTCTTGAATATGAACCCGCGAAAGAGAAGCAGGAAGTAAATCGACGTTCCTATTGACCACATGGGCCGTCATCACAGCAGCAAGCAAACCCATTTCATGCAACTGCTTGTAAGGCAGCAGCTCTTGAGGCTGCCAATCATCTGTAACATTTACGTACCCTTCATGGGTATTCCCCTTTGCACTGCCGTGGCCAGGATAATGCTTCTCTACGGGCAACACACCCTCCTTCTGATGCGCTTTGATGCACTGTGCAGCATACTGAATAACAATCTGAGGATCAGGTGAAAAACTTCTCTCCAAACCCCCAATGACTGACCCCTGAGCGTTGTACAAATCAAGGTCCACGACAGGTGTAAAGTTTACATTGAACCCATACTCAGCAACTAATTTCGCAATGGAACTGCACGCATCTTGAAGATTCTGTTGAGCCATTTGTTTGGGCGAGGGAAAATCTGTAAACCCGTTTTGGGATGACATTCTACATACCTTACCGCCCTCTTGATCGATGGCTACAAACAAATCGGGGAAACCCTGAGGCACAGCAGTACGCAAAGCCTTCATGAGCTGTTTTAGTTGCGCAGGCCCTGTAATGTTGTGGCGAAACAGAATCACGCCTCCCACCTCGCCTCTAGAAATGCTATGCAAAATGTCTTGCACTCCCTGATCTTGTATGCTTGTGCCGTCAAATCCCATCAAAAGAAGTTGACCAATCTTTTGGCGCAGAACATCGGGTTTACCTGTAGCATCTTGGCTAACAATTGTTCCCTTTTTAACTTGCACAGTACGCGTGCATCCGATTGCAACCAAGCACAAAAACCACGGGGCTAAATGATGAAGCTTCATTCCCTTCCTCCTGCATCCCTTAAAATCTTAAAGATGGTATTTAGTGTAACTCAACCAAATCACAACCACCAAGTTTGACGGCAACGGGATGAAAAACCCTAACCCGTGTGTTATAGCTAGTAGAAACTCATTGAAACAAGAAGGAGAAGCGTATTATGGCAATGTGTCAAGTAACAAGAAAGGCTTTCATGAGTGGCCATCGGGTATCCCACTCCAATGTTAAAACCAAACGACGAAAAAAAGTGAATGTCCAAAAAAAGCGTATTTACGATTTAGAAACAGGTCGATTCGTGCGTGTTAAGCTATCTACACGTGCCTTGCGTACAACAAACAAACGACCCATTGCATTGCTTTTACGTGAAGGGACAAAGGCCTAGCAACCCCCACCTTAGACCTGCTTGCAGATCCCTTGAACAAGACCCTGCAACACGGCAATGAATTCTGAGGTATCGTTGGGCATTGTTGCGCGATGCAACTGCATCTTGTTGTGTTGCGCAATGCGGCAAGCAAGGATATCCAAATCGTACAAAACCTCTAAATGATCTGACACAAAACCGATGGGAGCAACAAACAGATCTTTAACGCCCTGTGCAGCTATCTGCGGCAATCGATCCTCTATTTGCGGCCCTAGCCATGCCTCACAACTCGGTGGAGCACTTTGAAATACCAACTCCCAAGATGACGATGCCAATCCTGCATGCAAGGCCACCAGTTGAGCTGTTTTTCGCAACTGATGGGGATAGGGGTCTCGTTGTTGCACAATACGTTCGGGCAAACTGTGAGCACTAAATAACACCCGATGGGAATTCTGCAATTGATTTGCAGACAGCCCTGCCGACTGCAAAATACGTTTCACAGCCCTCGCCCACAGCCGAACCAACAAAGGGTGGTTGTGCCAGGCTTGCACAAACGCATACTGCAAGTCATAACTCAGATCCTGCAAACCCGTCGCCAAAGCCTTGTGGTATGCTCCTATGCTCATACTGCTATGGTGAGGAGCCAGGCAAATCACCACACAAGATTGCACACCTTGATTGGCCATCTCGGCAAGCGTTTCGTGGATGAACGGTTGGCTATGGCGCATGCCGACATAAACGGGTTTATGCAAAACCTCCTGTAACTGACATGCCGTCCGGTTGGTCACGTCGTGTAGAGGGGAACGACCGCCAATTTGACGGTAGCGCTCGGTTGTTTCTTGCAATTGGTGTGCAGATGTTTCTCGACCCCCACGCACATGACGCACAAAAGCTGGTACCTCTTCAACGCAGCGCGCAGCACCATAAGCCAAAAGCAAAACTGCCTGGGGCTGCCAATTGCGATCTAGGGGATGGGAAACGAGAGGCTGCATTAACAAATCTATAGCACCCCAGCATGCACAAGAAAATAGGCTCCTGCAAAACTTCTTAACAACAGTATTTATTGTTGAAAAGTCTGCAAAACAACTACGAAACGAACATATACAAACGGCATTGACATTCCAAATTGCTGCCGATACCCTGAGCGTGTGTTCTTACTGAAGGGTGCGTGATCCCTGCCAATGGTAAGATAAAGAAATATAAAGGTTATGCTGATGCATCCAATGGAAACCCCATCCATACGCCCTCAACGCATCGGAAGTGAAATCCGGCGTGTTTTGGCAAATTGCTTTACACGTAAACGTCCCGTCTCTTTACCTGGCCTTGTTACCATTAACCGTGTGCAAGTAGCTCCCGGTTGCCAACATGCCAAAGTGTTTGTCTCCATTTACGGTAACGTTTCCCAACGCAAAGAAGCTCTTCATCTTTTATCCACACACACTGCGGATCTACGACACGAATTGAGCAAAAACCTGCGTGTGAGGCGAATTCCTCAACTCGCTTTCGTACAGGATGACTCTGTTTGTAAAACAGAACACCTCTGCAGACTATTAGACAATTTGCCGAGTGAAAAAAGTCCTCTAGCACACGAGCAAAAAAACAACATGAAACAACAATAAATTGACCTGCAGGAGGAGAGCCCCAAAATGGGCAACAAAGTACCACGTGAAGGCTTTCATTTTGACCTGAAGCGCTCCATTGCAACGGATGTTGCTCGGTTAGCTGCTTTTGTTGGCTTGCTATTTTCTGTTATCGCTTTAGTTGGCCTGTTCTTTTTTGAAAATTACATGGTCAAGCAACAGGCCATTTCAGAAGCCCGCTTGCTTTCGAAAACTGTCGCTTCCTTGTATCAAATTGTTGACGGTCGCCCACAGCAAGAAAAAGCACGCGATGTTCTATTAGAAATGGCTCACGTTCCAGGGATTGCTTTCGTTGATGTATTAAACACCCAAGGGCAAGTCACCGACAGCACGCACCCTAACCATGTTGGTGTAACACGTGCATTGACCTCCGACATCACATGGGAAGATGAACTTGTTCATGTCACACATGTGTCAGCTAGCAATCGTGGCGATGTAAAAGGAGTACGGATCTCTTTGCAACGTTCCGAAATTCGAGCAGGCTTGCTACGCATTTTTGTGCAATTTGCCATGGGATTTACTCTGGTCATCGCCATTTTAGCAGCCTTGGTGTTGTGGGTTTGTCAACGCGTTGTTGTTTTACGCCTTATGCAGCTGGCAGGTACCATGCAGGCAGCCGAAAAAAATACCTATGTGACTCGAGCAACTGTCGATCGAAACGATGAAATTGGTTTACTATCCGCCGCCTTCAACCACTTGCTAGAAACGCTAACCAGCATGAAAGCAGATGCAATTCAACACCAACGAGATCTACAAGAGGCCCAAAGACAATTAGGCACGCAAACGAAGCTAGAAAAAATGGCAGAGGAGCTCAGCGCTTCCAATCAATCTCTCAAACGTCATATCCGGGATCAGGAGCTTCTGATGCGGGCAGTACATGAACTCGGAGCCACTCTCAATAAAGACAATTTACTGCAACGTTTGGTGCAACTCATCCACCACAGTCTAGGACGCCGTGATTTTGCTATCTTTTTACTCCATCAAAACCCACAAAATGAAACGCAACTCCAATTACAGGCAGCACATGGTTGGCCGCAAGATCCTCAATTTCGTGCTGGGCAATTTTCCATGAAAGAGGGTGCGATTGCAAAGGCAGCCCAAACGAAGCAACCTGTTGTTGTTGGCAATTTAGCCAGTCAACACAATCCAGAACCTTGGTACAATGCCCAAGGAGATCTCATCGAACATCTGCAACAAGGATCCATGTTGGCCGTACCCATGCTGCATCAAGAAACCGTTTGTGGAGTGATGGCTTTTTTTGATACGGAAATCTATGCATTCGACAAAGAAGATCAAGATCTCCTGGCAGCTCTTGCAGCCCAAGCAGCAATGGCATTTGCTAACGCTCGCTTGTACGAAGAGACCTTAGAAATGTCCACCCGAGATCCCCTAACCGGCGTAGATAACCGCCGCGCTTTACTCCGCTGTTTGCGAGAAGAGATTGCCCGTTGCCAACGATTCGCTCTCCCCCTCTCTTTGCTGATGATCGATGTGGATGACTTCAAGGTTTACAACGATCACCAAGGTCATGTACTGGGAGACGAAGCCCTCAAACAGATTGCCCAATGTTTACAAAAACATGTCCGGCAAGTGGATCGCGTCGCACGCTATGGAGGCGAAGAGTTTTGTGTGGTTCTGCCCCAAACCTCTCGAGACGCAGCTGCTTATGTAGCTGGCAAGCTGTGTAAAGCCATGGTCGAATTATCTGTAAAAGGGAGTCACGAACAACCCAAGGGCTTTATGTCTATCTCCGTGGGCGTGGCTCAATATCCCGAAGATGTTTTGGGGAGTGACGATGCCTGCAAAGGTCTGTTTCAAGCTGCAGATCAGGCTTTGTATCAAGCCAAGCAAGAAGGACGTAACTGCGTCCGCATCCATAAAAAACAGCGCATTCCAGGAAAATTCAACCGTCCCAAAGACCGAAATCCACCAACACGTTGACCTGACATCTTACCTTTGTAAGCGTGCGATCTATCATACATAAATGCACAGGGTCCTATTTGCTTTTCAAGAGGCATTAGACACACAATAACTAGCGTAAGGAACAGGCTTTGCTGCAACATGCCCTGGATCGCATCTACACGACTCACAAAGGTGAAAAGGTGGTGTTTGAACAAGACGATTCAGACTGTCTGTACGCTACTGTTACCGAAGAGTTTACAGGTTGGCAACGACAATTTTGAGTTCAACAAGGCAAAGAATGTGCTAGAGCGTCATGGGATAGTAGAGTCGATGAGACCGTCGGTATGGAAGCATGTGCGAAATGGCAAGAACGAACAGCTCATGAAACAGATGCAGCCTTGGATATGGAGATTGCATTTGCCTGCAAGCGCTCTGCAAAACAAGCAGCCGACAAAGGAGTTGACTTTAAGCGGAATAGCTGGTTCTGGGAAAACGCAATTGGCTCTTGCCTATGCTCACTGTACCCTAATTGGGGAGGGCATGTTCTAATTACTTCGCGCAATGTACCAACAAAAAGAGCTAATGCTCAAGCACGGGATCGCTTTTGCCGTGCAAATGCTATAATACAAGAGAAAATAGAAGGAGGCGATGATGTTGGGCTGCTACCTCGATCCAAAAAATGACTATGCGTTTCGGCGTATCTTTGGTGACGAGAAACGTGAGCATGTGCTGCGTCGTTTTTTAAACAGTGTTTTGCGCTTGCAAGGCCATGAGCAAATCAAACACTTGCGCATAGCCGATCCGCATCAATTGCCTGCCATTGAGGGGTGGAAAGAAAATGTGTTGGACATTCGGTGTTGGGACCAAAACGAACATAATTTTTTGGTGGAGATGCAAGTGTGGGACCAAAAAGACTTTCAATATCGGGCCCTGTATGCAGCTGCGAAGGCTTATGTGGATCAGCTCCAGGCAGGGGAGCAATACAAACATCTTCGCAAAGTGACGTTGTTGTCTATTTTGGGATTTTGCTTTTTAGAAACACCCAACTATCTGGCCAATCACCTGATTTTAGATGCCGAAACCGGCGAGCATCGGCTCAAGGGTGTAGACTTCACCTTTCTGGAACTCCCTAAGTTCACAAAGAATGAAGAGGAGCTCGAGACCATTGAGGACAAGTGGGCTTATTTTTTGAAGAATGCCCACAAGACCCCGTTGCACAAGTTCCCTGCTGCGTTGCACGAACCCGAGATTGAAGAGGCTTTTGAAGTGTTAGAGACCATTGGACGCAGCGCTACCGAAAAGCAGTTGTACGACGCAGCCCATATGATGCGCATGGATCATGTGTCGCAAATTGAGACAGGATATGAAAAAGGACTCGAAAAAGGACTCGAAAAAGGACGCAAGCAGGAGAAGCTTCACATCGCCCGCACGATGCGTTCATCGGGCATGAACGAACAGGTCATTATTCAGATAACCGGCTTAACGCGCGAAGAATTAGAAACTTTGGATTGAGGCGTTGGTTGCGTGTCACTTAAGTATGGCTGTTACCAACAGTACCACCATCGCTACACAACAAGATCTCGATATGTTGCATCCGATGGAGAAACAGCAACTTGCCAAATATGTTTCCGACGCACGTAAAAACAGCTACATTTTTGGACGCTTATGTGCCAAACGAGCCCTGGTGCAATGTACGAACCAAGTGACGCAGCTTGATCATCTCTGCATCACCAATGGTGTTTTCGGGCAACCGGTTGTTTCGCAAAACCC
>JBCCES010000063.1:0-7294 GCA_039030115.1 Myxococcota bacterium | reverse complement strand
TTGCAATGTCTCCTGGAGAGATTGCATTTTTAATGCATCTACCCATTTTGGCATATATAAAACTTTCAATTATTTTGTAGAAAGATTTGAAGAAAAAAATGAAGATAAAAACCAGACCGGCTTTAAATGTTTTTTCGCAAAGGCCGATGGTAGACGAGCCCCCAATGGTTGTTGCAAACATTGTTGCAACGAGGGCCATGGTTCCAAACTTTCGATCTCCGATGGCAAAGTCTTTAAAACTATCAGTCTTACGCCCATAATACAGCCCTACAGCAAGTGTGATTACTAAGTACGCCGCAATAATCCCCAAATCAATCTGACTCATATTCATTGTATTTAAACTCCTCCTTTAGTGTAGCTTTTTGTGCAATGAAATCGCAATGGGTTTGGCCTGTTTGTGCGTTTTTAAAATTTTCCCCATGATCTTTTCAGAAAGCTGTGGATAGCCTAGTTGCAGAATATGCAAAAACAGCATGCAGTACAACCCCCCAAAGTTCACCCCTGGTAGTGTCAAAATATAACGCCCCATTCCTTCGTGTACTCTTTCAATCGTGTTCAATGCAACGACGTCTCCCAGTTGAACGGGATGCACACTCTTGGGTTTACGGTAAACCTACTGTTGAGAATGGGTCTCAATCTTCGTCGAGCAAATCAATGGGCACTAAAGGCTGAGCTGGTGCAGCATGTTCATCGGGTTGTGTTCCTTCAATAAAAGCTTCTAACACAGCGTCTTGATCCGATTCATCTAGCATATCTTCTAAGGAAATGGGCTTGCCCGTTTTACGATGGATGCGTCGCCAAACAATGCCATCAGGTTGCTTAAAATTCTGGGCAGGAGTCTCTTTGAGAGCCTGTCTCATAAAATGGCCCCACATGGGGAAGGCAGCTTTCACACCGTACTCTCCCCGACCCAGCGAGCTGTTGTCATCTGCCCCTACATACACACCCGCTACTAGTGTGGGTGAAAACCCCATAAACCAAGCTGTTCGATAATTATTGGTGGTCCCGGTTTTGCCTGCAAAGTCGCGTTGAGCAAGCCCTCTGATGGCCTGCTGTCCTATTCTCCAACGAAATGTTTCGCGCATCAATTGCGTGGTTACAAAGGCTGCTTGCGGTGTCATGACACGTTTGCTGTGCTTAGGAGCCTCCCATAACACCTCTCCTTGAACGTCTTGCACCTTGGTCACCAGCACAGCAGGTCGATAGATACCCTGGGCAGGAAAAACAGCAATGGCATTGACAAAACGCAGAGGGGTTGTAACTGCCGATCCCAAAGCCAGGGTCAAGTCACTGGGGAAGGGAAACGCTTCGGTTTGCAGCTGCAGCTGCTTGGTAAAATCTTGCAAGGAATCGATGCCCACACGCTGTAGTAACTGAATGCTGCATGTATTGACCGATCGGGCCATGCAGGTGCGCACAGTAATATCTCCCAAAAAGCGTAATGTGTGGTTGCGAGGCTTCCATTGGTTCTCTTCCTCAAAAAATACCTGCGGCACATCGCTAATCACAGAAGCGGGTGTCACATGCTTGTTTTGCAAAGCCAATCCATACAAAAAAGGTTTAAAAGAGGAACCCATCTGCCGATGAGCCTGCTGTGCTCGATTGAATTGAGAAACAGCAAAATCGTATCCTCCCACCATGGCCAACACATGACCATTGTGCGGATCCATGGCTACCAAGGCCCCTTGCACCTGGGGCACCTGCTCAAGAACCACCACCACGCTGGGTTGAAGGCGCTGTATGCGCACCAGCACAATGTCGCCCACTTGCAAAAAAGTCGGGGGATTTTTCTTGCTTGCCTGTTTGTTATTGTTTATGGCCCACTGCATGTTTTCTACCGGCAGGCGAGCCATGACAGATCCCAAATCCACGTGAGCACCTTTGCTGGGAGAAAAGCCCTTGACCCAACCGGCAAGCAACGTGCCCGTGCGCAGGTGCACTTCGTCAACAAGAGTTGTCATATCCTCTTGAAAAGTCTTGACAGAGAGCTGGGTAGCCAAACGTTGTAAATTCCACGCCTGCTGAGGAAACTGTTCTGACGTATGAGAAAAAGTAGACTCCTTAAACTGTTGCAATGCTTGCCACACCTTTTGATGCTCGCGGTCTGTAAATCGGCGCAAAACCCCTCGCCAACCCTGGCGTTTATCTAAATCTCGCAGACCTTTGCGCAGGGCTATTTGGGCTTTTTGCTGCATGGCGGCATCCATGGCCATGTGCACCGACAACCCCCCCTCATAGACCTTTTGTTGACCATAGGTTTGTACAAGCCAACGACGTACAGACTCTACGTAGTACGGGCAACACTCTGCATAGGTCGATTTAGGCACATGCACACGCAAAGGCTCTTGCATTGCTTGCGCAGCCTGCTGATGCGAAATGTAGTTACTTTCAACCATGCGCCGCAAAACATAACGCTGTCTGAGTTGCAAGCGTTTGAGATCGGCCCGAGGGTTGAAACGATTGGGGCTTTTTGGAATAGAAGCCAAGGCAGCTGCTTGCCCCAATGTTAAATCTTTTACCTGAACGCCGTAGTAGGTGCGAGCTGCTTGTGCAACACCATAGGCACCGTTACCAAAATAGATTTGGTTGAGGTACAGATGCAAAATATCTGCCTTGCTTAAGCTGCCTTCAATGCGCTTGGTGAGAATCATCTCCCGCAGTTTGCGCGTGTAACTTTGCTCACGTGACAACAACATGGTGCGCGCTACTTGCTGGGTAATGGTACTAGCCCCTTGGCGAGAACCCGTGCCCATAATGACATAGCGCAGCTCATTGAGCACAGCCCGCACAAGTCCAACATAATCAATGCCGCTGTGACGATAAAAATCTGCATCCTCTGCCGCCAAAAAAGCATTTTGCACATGTTGAGGAATGCTGCTTAAGGGAATGACTGTACGCCGCTCAATAAAAAATTGATCCACAAGGTGGCCATGGGCATCAAACAGGCTAGTGGTCTGCTTAGGTTGGTAGTTGCGCAAGCCATCGATGCTGGGCAAACTGGCGCTCACGGTCTGCAGCAGCAACACCACACCAACCATGCCTAACACAACAAAACCGGCAAGGCTGCTCAATAAAAGGGTTAGACGCTTCACAAGAACCACAATTTCAATCGAACCCTTTTTACCTTACAGCCCAATCCAGATCTGGGGAAGAGTTGTGTGAAGCCAATACAACACTAGACACAGCGAGGGACTTGTCTTACAAAGACAATGGGATGTTTTCTACAAAAGAAGACGCAAAAACACGAGGGACCATACGATGGAAAATGCACTAGAACACTTTACGCAATTGCTAGGTGTTAGTTTCGCTCACTTTCTTGGGGCTTTTGCCCTGCTTTTCGTGGGATGGCTAGCTGCTTTAGCAGTCTCAGGACTTGTGCAAAGAACCCTCCATCGCCTCGGTCTGAACGGCTGGCTGGCTCGTCGTTTTCTCAAAGAGAGTACTCCCCAGCAGGTCACGGCAGAGCAGTGGGTTGCCCGCGGCGCGTTTTTCATCATGATGCTGTTTGTGCTGGTGGGATTTTTACAGCAACTGCAACTGCATCAAGTCAGCGAACCCATCAATCACCTACTTAAACAGCTGTTTGAATTTGCCCCCAGACTGCTGAGTGGCGCCTTATTACTCATTGTGGCATGGATCATGGCAACAGCCCTGCGACAAACCATTATGGGCATTGCTCGCATCACCAACTTGCAGCAAACCCTCGAAACCCAATCGGGGGGGCTGCCTGTCTCTTCACTGCCCAAAGCATTGGCCGATGCGACCTATTGGCTTGTCTTTTTACTGTTTCTGCCTGCGGTGTTGAGCGTTCTCAAATTGGAGGGCCTGCTGTGGCCTATCCAAAACATGATCGATAAAATCCTTGGCTTCTTACCCAACGGCTTCACGGCTGTGTTGGTTCTCATGATAGGTTGGTTGATTGCCCGCATTGCACAAGGGGCTACAAGCAACCTCACATCTGCACTGGGAGTCGATCGCCTCAGCGAAAAAGCAGGGCTGCATGTTGTTTTGGGTGAAAAAAAGCTCTCCGAAGTTGTGGGTCTACTGGTGTGCGCTCTGCTGTTTGTTCCTGCCATTGTCGCTGCACTCGATACCTTGGCACTGGATGCATTGGCCCGGCCTGTCAGCCATTTGCTAGACAGCATGCTCGCAGCTGTCCCGCTGTTGCTTGCAGCTTGTTTTGTCCTATTCATCTCTCACATTGCAGGAAAAACCGTCGCTGGGCTGGCAAGCACCACATTGGCCAACGTGGGTTTTGACAACATCTTGGCTAAGCTAGGATTTACACAACACGCTCACCCAAAAGAGGGCCAAACGCCTTCAAAAATCGTCGGTCATCTGATTTTAGCAGCCATTTTTGTGTTTGCCGTTACACAGTCTGCCCAACTGCTGGGTCTCACGGCCCTTGCGGATCTCACAACCCAATTCATGCTGTTTGCAAGCCGCATTCTCGTGGGCATTGTGATGTTTGGCGTGGGTCTGTTTTTGGCCAACATTGCCACTTCAACGATTTTGGCAAGCGCTGCTGTGCAGCCCCAGGTGCTGGCGGCAGCTGCTCGGTTTGCCATTTTATCCATCACCGTAGCCATGTCTCTCACACAGATGGGACTCGGGCAAGATATTGTGAAGCTCACCTTTGGTTTGCTGCTGGCTTCCGTTGCCATTGCCTGTGCCATTGCATTTGGTCTGGGAGGCCGTGACGTTGCTGCTCGTCAATTAGAGGCTTGGATGCAATCCATGACATCGCCCAAGCAGGGTAAAACATCGTAAACGCAAAAATGCTCAAGATGCATATATTGTCGTTTTGAGCATTATTTTTTGATCTCATTTAATGCTCATGTTAATGTTTTTGCTAAGTTGAGCATAAAAAAGAGTCATGGCAATAAAACCTTTCATCGGCCGCAAGCAAGAGTTAGCCAAGCTGCAAGCGCTGCATCGCAAATCGCTCCCCAACCTTGTTGTTGTCAAGGGGAGACGGCGGGTTGGAAAAAGTCGGCTCATTGCCCAGTTTGCTGACAAAATGCCAAAACATAAACTGTGGAGTTTCGCAGGCATTGCGCCGCAAGAGGGGGTATCCGCGCAACATCAGAGGGACCATTTTGCCAGACAATTTGCCTCTTTGCTGAAAATCCCTCCCCTCACATTTCAAGATTGGAGCGATGCGTTTGAGCATCTGTCGCTGCATAGTCAAAAAGGAGATATTGTCCTCTTTGATGAAATCTCGTGGATGGCTGCTCACGATCCAAGCTTTGTTTCTAAGTTGAAGGCCTGGTGGGACCGACAAACAACCCCTATGATGCTCGTACTATGTGGCTCTGTATCCACATGGATTGAAGAAAATATCCTCAACAGCACAGCACTGTTTGGCAGAGTACATTTGACGCTTACGCTGCAGCCGCTGAACATTCCCGACAGCGCGCACTTGTTACAAGCCATGGGCTTTCAGGGATCAACCTATGACACCTATAAGCTTCTTGCTGTTTTCGGTGGTATTCCCTGGTATTTGGAGCAGGTGAGTTCTGGTACAACTGCTGACGAGTTGATAAAACAACTATGCTTTGAAAAAGATGGTCTACTTGTCTTGGAGTTTCACCGTATTTTTCACGACCTCTTCAACGGCAAGGGAACCGTTTATAAAAAAATATTGGACTCCCTCAAAGAGGGCATGAAAACCCTGGCAAGCATTCGCGCAAGCATCGATTTTGCTCACAGTGGAACATTGAGTCAGTTGATGCAGCACCTCATTACGGCTGGATTTGTTAAAAAGCAGAGCCTATGGTCGCTGAAAACAACAAAGCCCCTCAAGCAGAGCCTATACCACATTTGCGATCCCTACATGCGTTTTTACTTAAAAGTGATTGACATGCACCGTGCCAAGATTGATTTAGGCGCGTTCACAGACATTGCCGTATCACGTCTGCCAGGATTTGATGCCCACATGGGACTGCAGCTTGAGGTCCTGCTGCTGCAAAATCGTCCTCTTGTGTTAAAATCCATAGGGATTTCTGCAGGCGACATTGTCTGCGACGGCCCCTATCGACAATCGCGCACAGCAAGCAGACAGGGGTGTCAAATCGACTATTTGGTCCAAACATCGACAAAAAACCTATTCGTGTGTGAGTTTAAATTCAGGCGCCGGGAACTGGGCACAGAGATTGTCGATGAGATAAAAGAAAAGATAGACGCCCTCAAAATTCCCAGAGGATATGCCGCTGTTCCCGTTTTGTTTCATGTAGGCGGTGTTGCACCCTGTGTTGAAACCGGCGGTTACTTCTATCGCACGGTTGACATGGCCGACTTCTTGGCAAGCTGAAGCAGTGCCTGCCAATGCCATGTGGTGCAGTCCAGGGTGAGTCGCAGTGGCGCTTGCGGTGGGAAAAACAGCATGTTGACGAATCCGTTCGCGTTAGCTTTTGTCTCGCTGCTGGCGAGCTTCATGTAACGCGTCTCTAATCTTTTCTGTGTTCGGATGATCCGGCAGCTTGCCTTCCAGAATCGCCAGGGCTTTTTCCCAATAGATGATTGCCTGATCCATGTCGCTTCTGTCAAAGTGGGCGATGCCCAAATAAGCGTAAGAAGAAGCTGTTTGGGGGTGATTCTCACCTAAAGCCTGAAGACGAATGTTTAATGAACTTCGGTAGAATTCAATTGCTTTATCAAAATTTCTTTTGTGTAAGTAAATATTACCTAAATTGCCGTAAATAATTGCCACATCAGAGTGATTTTTTCCTAAAACTTCGATGCTTATATCAAAGTCTTTTTTATAGCAATTAAACGCTTGTTTAATATCGCCTTTTTTAAAATACGCATCGCCAAGATCTGTGTGACTTCCAGCCGCTTTTATATTTTTCGTTCCCAGTGTCACCTGGTAAATAGCAAAAGCTTTTTTGTAATTTTTTATGGCTTTGTCATATTCACCTTTGTTTTCATAGCCGTTGCCCAAACTGTTGTAGCTTGTGGCTATGTCAGGGTGCCTCTTTACCAAAATCTTAAGACGGATAGTTAGGGATTTTTGGCTGAGTTCAATCGTCCGATCGCCTTCGCCTTTGCGAGAGTAAGCATTGCCTAAATTACTGTAACAAGTGGCTACGTCCTGGCTTCGTTCGCCCAAATTTTCGAGAAAGATTTCCAATGATTGTTTGTAGTATTCGATTGCCATATCGTACTTTCCATTATGTAAAAATGCATTGCCGATGGAATTATAAATATGAGCTTTTGCTGGGTGAATTTGACTTATTTGCAATGCTTTTTTTTGACAGTCTTCGGCTTTATCATATTCGCCATTGCCTTCGTA
>JBCCES010000062.1:0-7298 GCA_039030115.1 Myxococcota bacterium | reverse complement strand
CAAATGGGCTGCATGCATAGCTGCTGTAAGCAGAAATCTGCTCCTCTTTCAAAAGCTCTTGCACCTGCTTCTTCTAAACGAAGTGAAAAGCGATCTACACAAAATCAAACATCCTCTACTGGGCTTGATGCGCTACAAATAGACTCTCTGACACATCAACAAAAAACAGATCTTGTTCAGTTGCTAAGCAACGAAATTTGCCCCTGCGGGCAACCCACAAGTATGTTGGGATGCCTACAAAAAAAGCCTCTTTGCAAACCAGCTTTAGAACTCGGTCAATGGGTTGCAGATGTCTTGCAACAGGGAGCACAGCCACAGCGTATTGCTCGGTTGATTTCCCAAGAGGTAGCTGCCTTTCTAAACAAACCTAAACGCATCAACACGGTGGGTTATGCCTACATGGGAGCTGCCAACCCTCAAGTGGTTCTTGTGGAATATGCAAATTTTCAGTGTGGCCACTGCAAAGAGGCTTCCAAAATCGCACGACAACTGGTGGAAAAATATCCCCAGCAGGTTCGACTCATTTTTAAACACATGCCCTTTGGACCTAAACCCCAAAAGGGGCAAGAGCCTCACAACAATACCATGTCGTGGGAAGCTGCTTACGCTGTAGAAGCTGCCTCAACACAAAACGCATTTTGGCCCATGCACGATTTGCTGTTTGCTCGACAAAACAGGTTGTTTACATACAGTCAAGCACCTCTCGCCCAACTGGCAAAAGAGTTGGGTTTGGACATGACACAATGGACGCAACAACGCAACAGTCAGTCTGTACAACAACGCGTCCAAAACAGTCGAGAAGAAGCAGAAAAACTAGGAATTCAAGGGACACCTACCTTCTTTTTTAATCATCGTCCTTATCATTTGCCTGTCAGTCTGCAAACATTTGAATTGCGGACACGCATGGAATTGGCACGACCGACAACACCCAAAACGTGATTTTTGGAAACACACAGTTCCTGCGTCCTAGCCATTTAGAAAACGTCCATAAGTTGCAGACTTTGCACATGGGCCCGTTTGTGGTCACGCCTCAGGCAGCACAACATTTGTGTGCATTGGCTACAAACACCGGCCGTATGATGGGGTTGCTGGTAGAGCGTCGCGGACAAACAACCCATGTCGTCGTGGGAGACAGCACCCGACTATATCTTCCTGATGTGGGGCGCTTAAGAGCTTCGGTAAAGCGGCTGCGCGCACTGCGCTTGGTGGTTGCAAAGCCGCATAACGAAGCACAAACCTCCAGGGCATACAAAATTCAAGCAGACTTGCTGGGGGACTTAAAAACATTACATCTAGATGCCGTTGTACAAATAGAAGCTATTGACCATGAACCTAAGCGCATCGCATGGGCTGTTTTGACAAATCAAGATGACGATACGGAAAAACTCACATATTACACGCAACAAGTGGGCCATGTTTGCCAATTTCAACTCACCACGTCTGAATTGGTGTCGCAAGCACAAACCGCCCTGCCCACAAGCAAACAGATCACGCAGCCATCACGGGCGACAGCGCTGCTTATAGGTGTATACCAACAATCTAAACACATCTGGCAACCGTGGATGCGCGAACTGCAAGAACTGGCTCGCTGTGCCAATGTCAAAGTGAAAGAAACTATTGTACAACAACGTAAGCAATTGGATCCACGCACACTGATGGGCAAGGGGAAAGTGGAAGAGGTGGCCCTGCAGGCTCTGTATTTAGGTGCAGATTTACTGATTTTCGACTGTGAACTTGCCCCAGCTCAACTCAGTGCCATTTGCGAACTCACAGATCTCAAAGTCATGGATCGCACCATGCTGATCTTGGATATCTTTGCTCGACATGCCACCAGCAGCGCAGGACGCCTACAAGTTCAACTGGCTCAACTGCGCTATTGCCTGCCTAGGTTAAGCAGAAAACAGTCGGGACTATCACGCCTAACAGGGGGCATCGGTGGGCAGGGTCCAGGTGAAACAAAACTGGAGATCGATCGTCGAAGAGTACAAACCCGCATCACAAAAATCAGCAAACAAATTACCAAACTATCTTCCCAACGCAAACTGACAGCACAGCGTCGTTATGCACGTCAGTTTCCAACAGTGGCCTTAGTAGGCTATACAAATGCGGGTAAATCTACACTCATCAATGCTCTCGCACATTCTCGGCTTCACACACAAAACAAACTGTTTGCCACACTGGATACAGCAGCACGACAGTGGCACTTACCTCAAGGATTTGACGCCATCTTAATGGATACAGTGGGATTCATTCGCAATTTGCCTGCAGGACTGCTAACCGCTTTTAAAGCAACGCTAGAACATCTACACGAAGCTGATCTCCTCCTTCACCTTGTCGATGCCAGTAACTCTTCTTGCTGCAGCCATATAAAAGCGGTGCAACATATTTTGGAGGAGATGCAACTGCACAACAAAAAAACCCTCTTGGTACTGAACAAAAGTGATCAGACCACAAGCAGCAAAAACTCCCATCACCTCTCCCTCTTACTACCACGTGCCATCACTGTTTCGGCTCTTACAAAAAAGGGCTTGGATGCACTTGCACAACGCTGTGGACAGGAATTGCAAAATTAAGCTACCAAAAAACAGAAATCAAAATCACTGCAATCAGCGCGGGTGCTGTCCATCGAATGTGAAGTCGCCACAGTCTACTGACTGTTTTAAATCCAACAGACGCACGCGAAAGCTCCCGAGCTGCCCCGCGAGCTCCCCATACCCAGCCCACAAAAATCGTAGTCAAAAGACCTGTAACAATCATGGCAATGCCGCCCCAGAAAAAATCCATCATGTTATAAAACCCACGCACATTGCCCAATTGGATGGACGTTAATGCAGGGGATCCTCCCTTGGAATAGAGGCTTGGAATTCCAAAAAGAAATGCAAACAGGCCAACAATCAAGACACACGCTTTCCGATTTAAGTGCATCGTTTCGCTGAGAGTGTAACTCGAAGCTTCCAGCAGCGCGATGCACGTTGTGAGACCAGCTATGGTTAATATGGCAAAAAAGCCTACCTGAAAAAAAGAACCAAAAGGAAGTGTTTTTAAAATCTCAGGAATCACGTTGTAAATAAGAGCCGTGCCCTGCTGCAGATTTTGTTGT
This sequence comes from Myxococcota bacterium, assembly GCA_039030115.1. Taxonomy (GTDB): domain Bacteria; phylum Myxococcota; class UBA727; order UBA727; family JABDBI01; genus JBCCEX01. The sequence goes on along the minus strand of JBCCES010000062.1, from coordinate 4,198 downwards.
CCCGTTGCAAAAAGTGCGGGGAAAATGACAAGCCCCGACAAAAAAGCAACGGCCGTATCAAAAGAAAACACATAAAACGCCAATTGGGGTAAGCTTTTGTCTTTTTTGACATAACTTCCATAGGTAATTAAAACTGCCTCACCAATACAAAGAGAAAAAAACGCCTGTGAAAGCGCGTGAATAAGAGAATCTCCCGTGAGCTTTGAGAAATCGGGATTGATGTAATACCACAACCCATCTAAGCTATTTTTCATCATCAAGACACGTACAACAAGAACCAGCTGCATGATAAAAAGCATGGGCATGATGACCTTGCTAACTCTTTCTAACCCCTTGTTAAGTCCTCGAACAATAATGGCTGCGGCCACCAAGTGAAAAAGAATCAAATATCCCCACACCCCTGCAGGGTTAGAGGCTATTTGGTCGAAGGTGACGGCATGACCCACAAGGGACTCCTTTGTAAATACGATTGTCCACGCACAAATCACGCTGTAGTAACTAAAAATGCAAAAGGCTGTTAGAACTCCTAACCCTCCTACAAACCGCCACACTGTTCTTTGCGGCGCTACAACAGTAAAACTTGTGATTGGATTGGCTTTACCGGCTCGGCCCAGGGCAAACTCCACTAACATGAGAGGCCATCCAAAAAGAAACACGCAAGCAAGATACAAAAGCAAAAAAGCACCACCACCATGCTCGCTGACCATTTGAGGGAATCGCTGTAGATTACCAAAGCCAACGGCTGCGCCGGCAGCTGTAAGAACAAAACCGAGACTCGAACCCCACTGAGGATTCTTTCTATCTTTTAAAACATTCATTTTTCCCCAAATTATCTTCAAAAACTTTCATCAATTTATCCTCAAAAGTCCCAAATACTGCAACAAAATAGCCGCCACACAAAAAGGAATGAAAAACTTTATAAAAAATAACCACGGTTTATACAGCATCCCTAAACGTGAACCCGCTGTAAATCCCTCACGCCGTACAGAATCATCCAATTTCCACCCCACAAAAATCGCTGTAAAAAATGCAGCAACAATTAACATCCAGTCCGTCAACAAATCGACAGTAGCAAAAAAGTCTCTGCCATAAATGTGAGACCAAGTAGGAAATAGATCCACGATGGCAGTGGGCAAACCAATGACCCACGCAGCCACACAGCCACACAATACACACCACCCTCGATTCCAACCTCGCAAATCCATCAAGTTGGCTACAAGGGCTTCTAGCATGGCCACAGCAGAGGTGAGGGCTGTAAACAAAAGCAACACAAAAAACAACAAAGATAGCAATAAAGAACCTGGCAACTGTTCAAACACAAAAGGGAGGGTTTTGAATACCAAGCCCTCACCACCTTGAGGCTCAAAGCCAAAGGTGAAAATCATGGGAAAAATCATCAGTGCAATCAGCACTGTTACCACAAGATTGGCACTGCCAATGGCTAGAGAAATCTTAGGAATATCCTCTTTTGGTTTCATGTAGCTGCCGTAGGTCAACGTCATACCAAAACCCAAGCTCAGAGAGAACAGCGATAGGCCCAACGCTTTGAGAGCACCCTGCGTTGTAAGCGCTGTGAAATTAGGGTACAGGGCGTATCGCACAGCTTGAGAAAATCCCTTTAGCGTGCAGCTGTAAGCAACCAACCCCAACAAAACGGCAAACAGACCCAGCGACATAAAGCGACTGTAACGTTCAATGCCCGATGCAATTCCCGGCAGCACCACAAGGCCTGTGGTGATTAAAAACAGAACTTGAAACAACACATTGAGCTCACCACTACTGCGAAACAGATCAAACAACTCCCCCACTTGAGCGGCTGACTTACCATGCAAAGCATCTGTGAGAGACATGAGCATGTAATGAAATCCCCAACCGGCTACAACGCTGTACCAGCTAAACACCAACAAAGCACCAATCGCATTGAGCCAACCCAGCGAAACCCATGAGGAATGCGGCGAAGATAGCCGTGCAAAAATACCCACGGAGCCCTGTTTGCCTGCTCGACCTAATACCAACTCAGCAGCAAACAGGGGGATTCCCACAAACAAATTGCACAGCAGAAACAGAAGAATAAAAGCCCCGCCACCGTTTTGACCCATAACGTAGGGCAAACGCCACAATGTGCCCAAACCAACGATAGATCCGACACAAGAGAGCAAAAAACCAATTTGAGACTGCCACTGTTCTCGTATCTCCGATTGCATGTTTTCTCCTATCAAAATTCCCTCAATAAAACGTTAAACAATCCACAACGCCCCAGCAAAATCATGGAAACAGCTAGTGGAACTACAATGCGCACACACCCTATCCACACAGGATACAACCGGGCCCACTTTGACCCTTCACAAAAACCTTCACGTGTTACAGCATTGGGTAGACGCCACCCCACAAACACAGCAGTGATCAAAGCTGCTAGAGAGGTGAGCCAATCAATGACAATGCTGCACGTTTCCAAAAAACTTTCGCCATAGATCTCTGGCCAGACGTTGAATAAACTCCCCGACTGAGCCAGTGCTGTGGGCAACCCAAATACAAACGCAGCAGCACAGGCAACCCATACAGATCGCTTGCGACTCCAGTTGCATAAGTCCATACAATTCGTCACCAAAACCTCCAAAAACGACACGGCCGAGGTGAGTGCAGTGCAGATAAGAAGCACAAAAAACAAGACAGAAAGCAACATAGCCGCAGGCAATTGCTCAAACACAAAAGGTAAAATTTGGAACACTAGCCCCTCACCTGCCGTGGGTGCAAAACCGAACGAAAAAATCAGGGGGAAAAGTGCCATGGCAATCAGAACAGAAACAGCAAAGTTAGCCATGCCAATGATGAGCGATGTTTGGGGGATGTTCTGGCTGGGCTTCATGTAGCTGCCGTAGGTCATAATAGGTCCATAACCCAAACTCAGGGTAAACAGGGCTAACCCTAGGGCCTTGAGGACAGCTGCTGGAGTGACAGCAGACCAGTTAGGGACAAACACGTAACGCACAGCTTCGCCAAACCCAGGTAACGTCACCCCATACAAAACCAAGAACACCAAAAGGATAAACAAACCCAGTGTCATGATACGACTGTAACGCTCAATGCCTGCTGATAAACCCTGAGAAACAATGAGGCCTGTGAAAACCACGAACAAAAATTGAAACAGCACATTGAGAGACCCGCAGGCCCGAAATGCGTGAAACAGATCACCGATTTGATCGGCGGATTTACCAGCAAAGGCATCGCTGAGCGCCATCAACGCGTAATGAATACCCCAACCGGCTACCACACAATACCAACCCAAAATGAGCAATGCAGCAGCACAGGCAAGCCACCCTCCTATCACCCACATGCTCTGCCTGGGTGCAAAGCGAGCAAAACAGCTGACTGTTCCTTGCTGTGCTGCTCGGCCTAACACCAACTCAGCCATAAATAGAGGCACACCCACCAAAAAATTCAGCAACAAAAACAGTAAAATAAATGCCCCACCACCGTTTTGGCCCATGGTGTAGGGCAATCGCCAAATGGCTCCCAAACCAATGGCAGATCCAGCAGAAGCCAGAATAAATCCCAGGTTTGATTTCCAGCTCTCTCGTCCGCTTTTCATGAGATGGATTGGGCTGACGATGTTGTAGATTGCAAATCTGCCGACACAGCGCAAGAGACGCAGGCATCGGACCAAACATTGATTGCGCTCTCCAACATATCAATGAGGCCATAAAAGGGCAAAATCACTCCCATGAGATGGAGGGGAACGTTGAGAGAAGCTAAAATTGCCGTAGATAACAGATAACAACCCATGGGAACTCCGGCGTTGCCAATGGCAGCCACCGTGGCAACAAGTACCCAACCTACCAATTCCCAAGAGGAATAAACCGCTCCATGATGCATGGAAACAAACAGCACCGTAATGAGAATAAAAGCAGCACACGCATTCATGTTGATGGTGGTGCATAAAGGAAAACTAAACTGGGTCACCTTTTCAGGCAATTTTAGACGCTCTTGAGCACTGCGCATGGCCACGGGAAGAGCTGCGCTGGAGGACTTCCCAAAAAAGGCCACTGTCAGTGCGGGTAGCATACAACGAAACGTGTGCAGTGGAGAAAACCCTTTACGCATCAACAAAGCGGGCAACACCACAACAGCTTGCAGCACATTGGCTGCCAGCACACAGAGCAAATACAGCGCCAAATTGCCGACTGTCTGTCCGCTGACT
>JBCCES010000061.1:0-7356 GCA_039030115.1 Myxococcota bacterium | reverse complement strand
CTTGAGCTTAGCCATGAGCTGGTCTAGGTGCGTCTCGCGGCGTTGAATCAACTTCTCTTTGGCCACCTCAATGTCTTGCACCGTAATGCTTTTGCTGCGGTTCCGTCCCAATTTATCGCGAAAGCAGACATCGTAGGCCAACGCATTCACCAGCCAGGGCTGGCCCTGCGTGAGTTCGAATACATGCTCACACGCACCGTTTTCGAATTGTTGACCCGTCTCCTGCGTGTGCTGCCCATAGAGATTTTGAATGTCGACAAGAGAAAAATCCCCCAGCCGCAGTGATTCCGAATTGATGTTAAACGGACTGGCCTCCGACAACACCTGCTTCCCCTCTTCGCCTAGCTCCATCCGATAATCCCGCAGATGCCGCATGCCGCACAGCACAATGCTTTGGGGAAAATATGTGGGTCGGTCTGGATAACCACTGCGCAATTGGCGTAAGACGGAGATCAAAGCATTGCCCACCAACGCATCAATCTCATCAATGAGCAGAACAAGAGGCTGATCATCACGCTCACACCACAAGGATACAGCAGCATAAAAAGCCTCTAGCGGCCCATGTTTGGCCAAGATTCCTTGCCAATGTTTGTCTACAAAATCATCTTGTAGTTGCCTGTTTGCTTCTAAACCAAGACGACTCAAGATGGCCTGTGCAGCTGCTGCTACATCTTGGCGAGCTGCTTGACCTGTTTCAAACGACAAATACAGGCAACGCAGTTTTCCTTGTTGGTTTAGGTAGTGAGCCAAGGCGTGCAGACAGGTCGTTTTACCCGTTTGCCGTGGCGCGTGAACCAAAAAGTATTTTTTTTGATCAATAAGGGTCAACACCTCACGCAAATCCCAACGTTTCAGCGGATCGAGGCAATAATGTTCAGCCCGATCTATCGGCCCGGCTGTGTTAAAAAAACGCATGCAGACACTATAGCATGAACATCCGTACACCCTGCTACGCTGCAAAAAGCCAACGGACGGCAGAAGCTACCTGTTCAAGAGCTCGGAGAGGGACAGAGACCCGAGACTTTACTTTCTGCCAAATAGTATATAAGGCAAAAAAAGAGTGCGGCAAGTTTGTAAAAACAAAACAGGGGGATAGCCTGAGAAATTCTCCCACAAAAAAACCCGCCGAAGCGGGTAGAAAGCTCCAGTCACAACTTGCAAGCGTGACCGGAGCAAGAATATGAAACAACCCTACTTGCTAGGAGTTGCCGTCGCTGTGTCTAGCAGCATACACACGTCTTTGTACTTACCCGCACAATCAGTGAGACTTGCCTTAGCACAGTTGAACTCAGGAATGACATCCTTGAGATAGCACCCTTCGTCTTTACCTTGAAACCTACATTGTTCTGTCAACGTTATATCGTTGTCACCACTTCTCAAAAGAGCGCCTGCCCCTGCAAACTTCGCCACCACAGCCTGGTTAATACAGTCAGTATATTTTTTATGGGGACTACACGGATCATTATTGGCAAGGGCTGCCAGAAAAGTACCATTAGCATTGCATGGGTTCTGGACATCCGCAGGGGCACCAGCAGCGTTCCTGATCCGGAAATTGGCAGTACCTGCATTTCTCACTCGCGTGAAAAAAGTAGTCCAGTCAGCATAATTATCATTACCATTAGTTGCCCGAGTGGCACCTAAAAAGCAGATGTTTTTATGTAGCGCACACGTACCTCCCGCAAACCACTCGTAAGGCTGCACCTGGTCGGGGCCAAACTTGATCTCATCGCATGTCATCTGATCAGTTGGGGCCAAACTTGTAGAAGGCGCTATTTTTAATGCCGACCAATCCAGGTTGACCTTGTTGATGCAATACTTCTGCTGTACAGGCTGCCAACAGCCCCCAGTACTCCACTCGCATCGCTTTGTGCTTTTTGCTTTGAGGCAGTTGGCGTACGTGTTGCCTTTGCAGTCGCTGGTTTGGGTCGTTGTGTCGTCTTCGCACTTTGTGGTGTACTTGCAAGCACCTACGCATAGGGTTTTGTCTGTAATGTCTGCGCACTTGACAGACACAGGATCCGTCACGTTGTTTGCCAGATCCATTTTCAACTGATCTCTTTCTTTCGTTAATGCAGTGACTTGCTGTTGCAGCTCTGCCGCGTTGGAAGAGGTTTGTGGGCTAGTAGTTGATGGGTTTTGTGGATTACTACTACCCGTTGTTTCAGCGACACAGGCGGTGCCGTTCCATGTGCACGTTTTGCCGTCTTTGTCGGTTTTGCCTGTGCAGTCGTCTTCGGTTGTATAGTCGCTACACGCTTTGTCGCTGCTGTCGTCGCAACCTGCCAACACTAATGCACACGCAACACCGCTTGCGCTCACTATCCATTTTAACTTGTTCATTGCTTTGCCTCCTTTTAAGCTTATGTCTACAGCAGATGCGACTTGCATACGCTCCGCAATGCTTTACCCAGTGTCAAAGAAAAAAAACGAGTTGTCAACACTTGGATTGGGATCGTGTGTATCATGATTGTCATGCAAGACACTCAAATGGATAGCTGCATTGTCAACCCTCAAAGCAAGCTACCCGTGGGGATCTCTAACTTTGCACAGGTCATACAAGACGGCTACTGCCTGGTAGACAAAAGCCTGTTTATCCGGGAGGTTCTCGATTCGGGAGGCGGTGTTACCCTGATCACCCGCCCGCGGCGCTTTGGCAAAACCATCAATCTCAACATGCTGAGCTGCTTTCTCAGCCAACCGGCTAACGCACAGAGCGACCTGTTTGATGGCCTGGCCATCAGTCAGCAAGGAATCCAGTACCAACAAGAGCGCGGCAAACGAGCGGTGCTGTTTCTCTCATTACGAAAGGTAAAAGAGAGCAGCTGGAACGACGCCTATACGCGCCTGATCGGTTTGCTTTCTGATCTTGTACAACACAATTGCCAAGATGCTTCTACAGGCAAGCTGACCGACCGCCAACAAAGAGTTCTCAAAGAGGTTCAAGCGGGAACTGCCACACCTGCTGAGTGCAAAGCAACCTTAGCCATCCTCACCGAACTGCTTACACTCAAGCACAACGGCATGACACCCTGGGTGCTCATGGATGAATACGATGCCCCCATGCAAGCTGCCTACCAGCATGGCTATTACAAACAAATGCGCGATCTCATGAAGGGCTTGTTAGGGGACTGTTTTAAAGACAACCCTTTTTTGCATCGTGCGGTGCTTACCGGCATTGTACGTGTAGCTAAAGAAGACATTTTTTCCGATCTGAATAACTTAGGTGTCTTTGGCACGCTCGATGACCGCTTTGCAGACTGTTTCGGCTTTGTAGAACACGAAGTCAAACAGCTGCTTGAACAACGCAATCTGTCTCATCACTTTGAAACCATCCAGCAAGCCTACAACGGCTACTGCTTTGGTCATGACAAACCTGCCATGGTCTACAATCCCTGGTCGGTGGTGCGCTTTGTCTCGCAACCCACAAAAGAGGCTCCCCTGTATTGGGTCAACACAAGCGACAACCACTTGGTGCATAAATTGTTGACGCAAGCCAACCCACAGGTGAAACAGGGGCTGCACGAGTTGCTATCCAAAACCTCTCACCACAGCACAACACAGATCCTCAAAGAGCATGTTCCTCTACGGTTTTTAGAAAACAGCAGCGAACATCTGTGGGGCTTGCTTTTGGCAAGCGGTTATGTCACAGCCGTATCGCGCCAGACAAAACCCGAAACACTCGAGCAGATGGTAAAGCTACGCATTCCAAACCAGGAGGTGTTGAGTGTTTACAACGACTTGCTGCGGCGTTGGTTAACAAGCGGTTCTGGAGCCAGCGGTGCTAGTTTGCTTGACGCCCTCGTAGCCGGGCAGGTACAGGAGTTTGCTGCGCATTTTGAACGCTTTGTGTATGAGAGCATGAGCTATTTTGACAAACAGGGAAACGAACCCGAACGCTTTTATCACGGGTTTGTACTGGGCATGATGCACTATTTGCGCGACCGATACATTGTGGATTCCCAACGCGAAAGCGGCCTGGGGCGTTACGACCTCGCCTTGGAGCCCAAAGACAAAACTCTGCCCGGGTTTGTCATGGAGTTTAAAACCTGTGTGCGCGAAACCGATTCTCTCACCGACACAGTCCAGCAAGCCCTGCAGCAAATTCAAGACAAGCAATATCACATGAACCTCATGAAGCGGGGTGTGCAAACCATTATCGCGTTAGGGTTTGCTTTTCGGGGCAAGGAGGTCACTGTAAAGCACACCACCTTAGCAAAAACATAACAAAACCCTCGTGCGCAACTCTATGACGAAAGAGCTTTACAATGCATGGCCCGTTGCCGAGCGGTTTCGTATAACAACAAAGCAGCGGCGTCGGCGGCGTTGAGATCCATGTCGGACTTCTGCATGGGAATGCACACCAATTCATCGCAATTGCGTTTGACCAACGGGCGTAGGCCCTTGTGTTCACCGCCAACGACCCATGCACAGGGTTTGCATACATCCACTTCCCACAATCCAACATCGGCACGTTCATCGGCTCCAATGCACCAAAAACCTGCTTTTTGCAACTGCAACAGGGCTTGATTGAGATTGGTGACACGCACCACAGGCAGTTGGGCACACGCACCGCAAGCGGCTTTTTCTACTGCAGCTGTTATACCGCTGCTGTTATGAGCAGGAATAACCAAAAACTGAGCTCCAAATGCAAAAGCAGTTCGCACGGCTCGCCCTAGATTTCCTGGATCCGTCACACTGTCAAGCACCACACACAGGCGGGGTGCTTGCTGTAATACTTGTTGCAACGAAGCATAGCAGAAAGGATGCACCTGCAAAGCCACACCCTGATGTTGCGTATCTGCAACCCGTTGGGTTAAAGCGTGGACATCTGTAACTTGGCAAGAAATGCCTGCACAACCAGCCCATTGACTAACTTGTTTGTGCACAGCAGCTGTACAAAACAGGGCAATGGCGCGTGCAGGCGTGTGCTGTAGGCACATGCGCACAGCACGCCGCCCCAAAACATACACCCCTATACATCCATGGGCATCACCACACATTGGTGACATTCGGGTTCAATGCCACTAAAAAGAATGGGAGATGCGCTGTCTGTGAGACGAATGAGAACATTGTCGTCATCTAAAGAATGAATGGCTTCTAACGCGTAGCGCGCATTCAAACCGATCTTGAGCTCAGGGCCGTCGTACTCGACAGCAACTTGATCAGAAACTTCGCCGGCCTCTGGATTATAGCAATGCATACACAGCTCACCGGGCGCTAGGTTCCAACGCAGCGCTGAATGTTTTTCATTGATTAAAACAGCCGCGCGACGCAAACAGGCAAGCAAATCTGAGCGAGAGACCCGAACAATTTTATCAGAAAGCTTCGGAATCACTCTTTGATAGTCAGGGAAATCCCCCTGCACCAGTCGCATGGTGAGCAAAGCTGTTCCATATACAGCAACCAATTGGCCCTGCAACAAACCTAACTGAAATTGTGTGTCTTCTTGAATGTCGTGCTGTTGCAACAAACGCAACAACTCAGTCAAACCCTTTCGAGGCAAAATAATGGGAACCTGCAAAGAGAGATCCACACCATCACCCTGCTGACGAACTCGGCTAAGACGATGCCCATCGGTGGCTACCAAAACAAGACCAGGGCCTTGTTCAAAAGATTCGCAACACACACCTGTCAACGTAAAACGGTTTTCGTCCGTGCTTGCGCAGTACAAGGTCTTTTGAGCCATGTGCACAAATTGCTTCACATTCACATGCCGCAACACAGCATCTTGGGGCTGGGCCACCTGAGGAAACTCCTCTTGAGGCAACGTCAATAGCTGCGCACGAACACGACCACTGCGCACTTGCAATTGTCCCTTTTCATCGCAACTCAGTGAGACTTCAGAGCCCGGTAGATTTCGCACCACATCTAACAGCGTGCGAGCAGACACCGCAGCAGCGCCTCCTGTTTTGACCTGACAAGGCAAGCATAAACGCATGCCCGTTTCCAAATCCGTGGCGCTCAGATCCAACTGCCCCAAAGCATCTTGGTCTGGCCCGACAGCTTGCAACAACACATGAGACAATATAGGCATAGAGCCCTTACGTTGTGCCACTGTATGTAGCAATGTGAGAGCCTTGAGCAGGCTACCTACTCCTATAGAAAATTCCATTTTACCAATCCCCTGATCTTGTCATCAAGATCATTAATTTCTCCTCAGTACCCATGTACGCCATTGCAATCAAAAGTGCAACGTGCTGTGGGAATTTTCCCAAGCAATGCGAGGAGCATCCGCCCACAAACCCTCTAAATCATAGTGTAAACGAGTCTCTTCATCAAACATGTGTGCAACCACATCTCCGTAGTCCACAAGGACCCAATTGCAACTTGTCTCCCCCTCCACACCAACAGGTCGCTTCCCTTTTTGAGCAAGGTGTTGTGTGAGATACTGCCCCAAGGTCGTCACATGGCGCGAGCTGATGCCCGAACAAATCATTAAGCAATCCGTGTAGCTTGCAAGACCTCTAAGGTCTAAAATGCACACCTGCTTCGCTTTTTTATCTGCCACGACACTGGCACATACTTTGGCTAGTGCAATACTCGATAAAGAATCTGTTGAATGTGTCATCTTGTCCCCATAGCTTGGCCAGCCTGGTCTTGAGACGACCCGTTTTTTAAACGACCTGCATCCATTTGATCCTGCAACCGACGGGCCAAACGCTGCAGCTGCGAAAGTGTTTGCAAACCACATATAGGTGTGGTGCGATCCACATCAACAGCAAGCAGCTGGGCAAGAAGATCCTTCCATTGACCATGGCAGCAATCAAGATGATTCTCTTGACGCTTTTTGCTGCTTTCTTGCGCGGAAAACAATTCGTGTTGAATCTGCCCCTCCCGAGCCTGTTCATGCAACAGGCGTTGCCTGTTTTCTAAGTCTGTCAGCACCTGTTGTGCCCGACGAATGACCTCCTGAGGCAAACGAGCCAAACGGGCCACATGGATTCCATAGCTTTTGTGTGCACAGCCATCTTGTAAACAATACAAAAAACGAATGGCATCTCCCTCTTCTGCAACAGCCACGTGGGCATTGTGCAAACGCGTTAATTTTTCTGCCAACGCTGTCAACTCATGATAATGGGTGGCGAACAATACACGGGCACCCACATGCTCATGCAAATACTCAGTAACAGCCCACGCAATGGACAGCCCATCAAATGTACTGGTCCCCCGACCGATTTCATCCAACAGCACCAAAGAGTCGCCAGTAGCGTGGCTCAAAATATGGGCTGTTTCCTGCATTTCTACCATAAATGTAGAACTTCCCTGCAAGATGTCATCGCAGGCTCCTACCCTTGCAAACAACCGATCACAAACACTTAACTGGGCTTTTTTTGCCGGCACAAAACAACCTGCTTG
>JBCCES010000060.1:0-7379 GCA_039030115.1 Myxococcota bacterium | reverse complement strand
TGAGGAACCGCTGCCTGGGCAGCTGCTAATGCTTGCTGATGTTGCTGAGCTTGTTGCTGGTGTTGTGCTATCTGCTGCTGAAGTTGTTGCTGAAGCTGGGCTACCTGTTGTTGTGCTTGCTGCAGCTGGTTCTGAACATTCTGAGGAACTGCTGCCTGGGCAGCTGCTAATGCTTGCTGATGTTGCTGCTGAGCGACTGCAAGAGCTAATGCATGGATTTGAGCTTGTTGCTGAAGCTGCTGCTGGTGTTGCGCTATCTGCTGCTGAATTTGTTGCTGAAGCTGAGCCATCTGTTGTTGATGTTGCTGCTGCTGTTGCTGAAGTTGTGCCTGCAAATTAACCACATTATTCTGGGCCACAGTTAAATCGTTGCTGGTCTGTTGCAACCGTGTGCTCAGCTTGTCGTTTTTATCCTTCTCGGCTTTGAGAGCGTCTTTTAAGCTTTGATTTTCCCTTTCTAATGTTTGACTGCTTGTCTTGAATTTTGTTTTTTCTCTTTCAAAAATTTCAATTTCTTTCTCTAATTCCTTCTGCTTTGCTCTGAGAACACGAATTCTTTCCTCGTTTTCAGAATTTTCAACCGTGATTGCCCGGTTCTGGACCACCAACTTGTTCTTGTGATGAGCGATCCGGCTTTGCAACTCTTTTTCAAGGGGCTTGTCACCTTCTAGTTCTTGAATTTCCAAACGCGTTTCAGATTGCCCATTTTCGTCCGAACTCTGCTTGGATTCATAAACAACTCTTATACGAGCCTTCGTGTGCAGTATTCGCTCTTGAAATTCTTCTTCTGCCCAACAGGGCATTTCCGTACTACCAATACGAACTCGCTCTTCAGCACCGTCTTCACAATCTTTTGCAAACCGAAAAGAATACAATGAAGACAACAAAATTCCACTGCTTTCTAAATCATAAATAAAAGGCCACTCTGTCAAAAATCTAGCGTCATAAGCGGCCATGATGACAACCGGCTTTTCACTTTCTATTCCAACATCTTCTTCATCATTATAAAATTCTAAAGAGACGCCTTTTTCAGCAGAAATTCCATGTAATTCACTTAGAAATACAACTGGATTTTCATAACCTAACAAAACACTTGCCGCATGACTCCAAAAAGGACTTTCCATAGGAAAGCGCTCTGGATTTAACGGGCACACCTCCCCCAAAAATTCCTTTTTTTGCTGACACGCACCTAAATCGATGATTCCGCCAATGTGCTTTGCCATGCGCTCTTTGCTAAAAGAGGGAAGTGAAGATCCTCGAATCTCTGCAGATTCATCCAAAGAACCACCGCCAAAAAGAGCCTTACTCAATTCCGGAGATTCCTTTGCACTTGCCGATACATTGTCAAAAAACACGTCCAACAAATGTTCTCCATAACCAACTGTTCCAGAGCAACTTAAAAAGGACAATGGAATCAATGAAATAAGCAACAATCCCAATATTTTTTTATTTATCATTTTTAAAAACCCAAATAAATTCATAACTAGTTATAGCACAAAGGATATTACTATGCAATTTCCTCACTTCAAAAACCAACCAACAAGCAAATAAGCTGATTTATTAAAAAACTATAAAAGATATACTAAATACAACTTCAAGACAATTAATCAATCATTTTCAGCTTAAACACACGGATCACCTGATCGGGAATTTTTTAGTGGCTCGCCACCGACTTTTCTCAGAGGCTGCTAACCGGTGCTGGCTATTGAGGCCTTTGCAACGGACTTCTACTTTATGGACTTAAGAGCTTCGCCGTTGAGGCGGGCAATGACCGATACATCAATGCGTTTGGGGCACACAGCTTGGCACTCGCGGGTGTTGGTACAAGCACCAAAGCCCTCTTTGTCGGCTTGCACAAGCATGGCTCGCACACGGGTTTTGCGCTCGGGGTGCCCCTGGGGGAGGCTTGCCAGATGGGTGACTTTGGCCCCTACAAACAGCATGGCCGATGCGTTTTTACAGGCAGCCACACACGCACCGCAACCAATGCAAGCGGCCGCATCAAATGCTTGCTCAGCCTGCTGTTTAGAGACACAAACAGCGTTGGCCGGAGGGGCCGATCCCGTATTGACCGACACGTAACCGCCCTGCTGCACAGTGCGATCGAGGGCACTGCGATCCACTACCAAATCTTTCACAACGGGAAATCCGCGCGCTCGAAACGGCTCCACAAAGATGGTCTCGCCGCTGCGAAAAGCCCGCATGTGCAACTGGCATGTGGTGCAACCGGGCCAAGGGCCGTGGGCAACACCGTTGATCACCAGGCCACACGCACCGCAAATTCCCTCTCGACAATCGGATTCAAAGGCGATGGGATCTTCGCCTTTTGCAAGTAACTGCTCGTTGAGCGTATCTAACATCTCCAAAAACGACAGTGCAGACGAAATGCCTTTCATTTCATACGTGACAAATCCCCCAGGTTGCTCAGAAGATGGTTGGCGCCATATTTTGAGGGTTAAAGACAGCGGTACGCTCATTTGTAACTCCGTTCGGTGGGTTGGGCCTCTTCAAAAACCAACTCTTCTGTGTATCGCTTAGCAGTTTGATCCTGCTGAAACCGCCACAGTGCCACGTGGGAAAATGCAGCATCTTGGCGGGCAGCTTCGCCCTGCTCGGTTTGAAATTCAGAACGAAAATGGGCCCCGCAAGACTCTTCACGATGCAAAGCATCCAAGCAAATGATCTGGGCAAATTGCAAAAAATCGGCCACGCGACACGCCTTGTCTAAGGTGGGGTTAAACCCTGTTTCATGTGGAACATAGACATCTTTCCAAAACTCTTCTTGTAAGGCAGACAGATCGGACAACGCCTGCTTGAGACCCTTTTCTTGACGAGACATGCCACAAAAATTCCACATGATCTCCCCCAACTTTTTATGAAACCATGTGGGAGACCTCTTGCCACCCACTTGAGAAATCCACTGCAAGCGTTCACAGACATCCTGCCGCGTCTGCTTTACCTGCGGTGCATCCTGCACATTGTCATCGGCTGGTAGATCCGTGAGATAGTTGCCAATGGTAGCCGGCAATACAAAATAGCCATCGGACAACGCCTGCATCAACGCACTGGCTCCCAATCGGTTGGCACCGTGGTCTGAAAAATTGGCCTCCCCCAGCACAAACAGGCCCGGAACGGTACTCATGAGCTCATAATCTACCCACAATCCGCCCATGGTGTAGTGGGCTGCCGGGTAAATGCGCATAGGCGTGTGGTAGGGATCTTCTCCTGTAATGCGTTCGTACATTTCAAATAGATTTCCGTAGCGACTAGAGATGGTTTTGCGGCCAAAAGAGGCAATGGCATCGGCAAAATCTAAATAGACTCCGCGCCCGCTATCGCCCACGCCTCGACCCTCGTCGCACACCTGCTTGGCCGCACGCGATGCAATGTCTCGTGGTGCCAAATTGCCGTAGCGAGGATACCTGCGCTCTAAATAATAGTCCCGTTCACCTTGAGGAATACTGCCTGGTTGTCGCGTGACACCCTTCTCTTTGGGAACCCACACACGACCATCGTTGCGCAGCGATTCCGACATGAGCGTCAGTTTAGACTGCCCCTCGCCGCTAACAGGAATGCAAGTAGGATGAATCTGCGTAAAACAGGGATTGGCAAAGTCAGCTCCGCGCTGGTAGGCCCGATAGGAGGCCGTGACATTGCAGCCCAAACCGTTGGTAGACAGGTAAAAAACAGGTGCATACCCCCCCGTGGCAAGCACCACAGCATGGCCTGTATGGGCGTCGACATCGCCCGTCAGCAGGTTGCGCACAACAATGCCGCGGGCCTGGCCATCTACCACAATGAGATCCTGCATTTCGCAGTTGGTGTACATGTCAACCCGCCCCTGACCAATTTGACGGCTCAAAGCTCCATAAGCTCCGAGCAATAGCTGCTGCCCCGTTTGCCCTCGCGCATAAAACGTGCGAGACACCAAGGCACCTCCAAAAGAGCGGTTGTCTAGCATGCCGCCATAATCGCGCGCAAAGGGGATTCCCTGAGCTACGCAGTGATCAATAATGGGTAGACTCAGTTGGGCCAAACGATAGACATTGGCCTCTCGTGAACGAAAATCCCCCCCTTTAATGGTGTCGTAAAACAGACGATACACATTGTCGCCATCGTTGCAGTAGTTTTTGGCGGCGTTGATGCCCCCCTGCGCAGCAATGCTGTGGGCACGACGAGGGCTATCTTGCAAACAAAAACAGGAAACAGCAAATCCCAGTTCAGCTAAACTGGCTGCGGCCGACGCCCCTGCCAAACCGCTCCCCACCACCAAAACACGGTATTTTTGCTTGTTTTTTGGGCTCACCAAACGGGTGTTGGCACAGTAGTGATCCCACTTATCTTTAAGAGGACCAGGAGGAATTTTGGCATTGAGTTTCACGGCAACAGCACCCCCAACTGCACGGCCAACGGAATGGATGTGTAAAGCGCGAAAATTCCACCGCTCAAAACCACCCCACCAACACGCAACACACGGCTACCCACACTGTTTAAACCCAACGTATGCCCGGCGCTACTAAAACCATGGCTCAAATGCATAAACAGGGCCACCTGAGCCAACATGTAAAACACCACAACCCACACATTTTGAAATCCCAACACAACTTGAGCGTACACATCGGGCCTACCTTCTGCATCGATTAAACGCGCGTGCTCCGGATAGACCCAACCCCATGTGAGATGACACAGATGAAACACCAAAAAAGCCAACAACACCAATCCTGCCCACAGCATGGTGCGCGATGCCAGCGATGTCGTTTGCCATGCGCGTCGGGCATAGGCTTGCCCCCCTCGCGCTTTGCGATTTTGTATCGACAGCCGGATGGAAACAACCACGTGCAGCACAAAAGCTACAACCAGTGTTATGCGCACAACCCAAAGCAGTTTTGGAACGCTGTGCAACAGCGCTGCATAGCCATTGAAAACATCGCGACCCGAAAAAACGCCTAAATTTCCCGCCAAATGCCCCAACACAAACAGCACAAGCAGCAAACCACTTGCCGCCATGACACATTTTTGCCCCACCGAGGTGGCCAGTGGGCGAAAAAGACGAAAAACTTGCATGGGATTTTCCGTTACCAGGCACCTTGCCGCTTCCAATGCGCTTTCACCTCTGATTGTAAACCGGTACAACGCATGCATCAATGAGTGTGAATAATACCAATGCCAATGATGACATGCAGAGATGATTTCGACAGGTTGGAATCTGTTTGTGAACGGAGATGAACATCATAACAAAGCACCGTCAGGCTCTTATCGAACCTGATACCAAGTGAGCTTGCGCGCGGGCCTGCTCATCGACATATTCGTTGAGCGCGTTGCCCGCGTGGGCCTTTACCCAACTCCACACCACGTTGTGAGGCTGAGATGCCTGAAGCAACTTCTGCCACAGATCCTGGTTTTCTACAGGTTTTCCGCCTGCCGTTTTCCAATGTCGCTTCTGCCAAGAACCTATCCACTCATTCATCCCTCTCACAACATATTGACTGTCGCAAAACAGGTGGACATCGCAAGGTCGCTTGAGTGCCAACAAGCCCTCTATGGCTGCAGTGAGTTCCATGCGGTTATTGGTGGTGTCTTGCTCATTTCCACACAACAACTTGCGATTGGCTTTTTTGTTGTGTTGCGATGCGCAATCGGCAGCAGGTTTCCAAATCAGCAAGGCAGCCCACCCTCCCGGGCCAGGATTGGTCAGGCAAGAACCATCGCAATAGATGTGAACGCAAAAAGCGGATGTCATTAATCAGCCTTGGTCAGCGTGGCGTGTGCCACCGTGGCTTGTTTTCCTTTGAACGCCAAGCCAAGTGCAATAACAGTCTTGACGCCTCGTTCCATTAAATGCACGTGGTAGTGCTTGTCTTGAATCTGTTGCAGCGCTGTCTGCGCCGTCTCCGACAGAGAATCGCTCTCTCGAATGCAGCTTTTGAACTCCAGCACAAAGCCTAGCTTGGTCTTGTCTCTGGGCTCCAAGGCCAAATCGTAGCGCCCCAGACCGCTTTCGCGTTGCGAATCCACAATGTAACGGTCGCGCAGATGTTGCATAATACCTAGGATAAATCCGTGATAAAACCGCTCAGGCTCGCCACCGCCTGGGTCAAAATAACTCATGCTCGTCAGCACTAGTCTTTCAAAACGCCCTGCGAACACCTCCACTTCCCCTGCCACCAGGGCATCCAGCAGCTCCATGCCGCGGCCGCCACCAGCTTCGCCGCCACGCAGCCATCGATTGACCAAGTCTCCGTACACCCGCCGCACTTCGTCGTTGGGAATGCGCAGATGCACGATTTTATCTAAGTTGTCTGGACTTCCCGTCATTCCTGCAGCCGTCAGATAACCGGCCGCAAGCAGCAATCCCCACAGATTCTCAGCTTTTCTCTCCACATCGCGCAGCGGCACATATTCACACACGGTTTGCGTGGTGGTGTGATCGCCGGCGGGATCCAGTAATTGGTGCAAGCCCTGCTTGACAGTGATATCCGCGCGCGACAGCAGCTCGTGCACCAGATGGTTGGTGCTGGTGTTGACCCAGTAGGGCTGAGGGATTTGGGTGAGATTGGCCAGGTGGTTGATCAGCGACCAGGGGTTGTATACCGTCACAGCGCGATCGATGCCGATGCGATAGCCATTGTACCAAGTTCGCACGGCGGCAAGGTGATCATCAGCCTCGCGCAAGGCAAGTAGACCTTTGACCTCGCTGTGGGTAAAGCCAAAACACGAAGCAAAGCGGTCTTGCAGCACGCCATACACGCCCAAATTGTTGAGGTCCGAAAAAATATCCTCTTTGGCCACGCGAACGATGCCGGTAATCACCGCCTTGTGCAAAAAATCGCTGTCTTTGAGGCAGTCGCCCAAAAGACCCTTCATTAGATTGCGCATGGGCTTGTAGTAATCGTACTGGTAGGCCGCCTGCATGGGGGCATCGTATTCATCGATCAAAACCCATGGTGTCATGCCGTTATGCTTGAGCATGAGCAGTTCGGTGATAATACGCAAAATGGATTCGCAATCGGCAGGATTGATTTTTTCTGCACACATTTCTTGAAGAATGCGTTGTTTTGTGGGAAGAAGCTTGTCTACCGGAGCCCCTTGGCTTGTCTCTTGTGCCAAGCTCGACAACAGGCTGCGCATGCGGATCCACGCATCGTCCCAATTCATCTCCTTGACCGTGCGAAAGCTGATAAACAGCACCGGCCTCTTGCCGCGCTCGAGTTGATATGCCTCGCCGGCTCGGCTGATTTCTAAGCCGTCAAAGAGATCCTGGTTTTCCTTTTTGTTGTGTTGCGGCTTGGTAGAACCTTTCGGAGCAAAAACCTCCGGGGCGCGCAAAAAGCAATGGAGCATATTCATATTCATCGTTTTGCCAAACCGCCTCGGGCGTG
>JBCCES010000059.1:0-7388 GCA_039030115.1 Myxococcota bacterium | reverse complement strand
CCGGAATTGTAATGGTACAACCACATTTTACTTTTAATTTCAGCATCCAATTGAACGAGCTGGGTGTAGTGCGCATGGACTCCACTGCGTATTTTGGCTGTTTCGCAATCTTGAAAAATCAAGTCAGCCATTTGATAAAAACTCTTCAATTGAGAGGGTGCAAATTGCGTGTCTGTTGTAAAATAAATGTTCTTTTTTGCAGCTTCAAACATGAGTCCAAAGCTGGGTGTAATTTCAAAGCCGCTGACCACATGCACGGTTTGCACCACGCTAAAACGCAAATCCTCCCAATCAAACCAACCGTTGGCATGCAGTGTGTGTACCTCAAAAAAATCGTGAATGTCAGCAACACGACACTCCAATGTTCGCATTCCACCAGACAATGTATGGTTCCAAAGATCTTGAGAAATGGCATCACAAATATACAAATGGGGTCTACTACATCGGGGATCAAACTTACGTGTAAGTCCTAACCATTCCAACCCACCCACGTGATCCGCATGCAAATGACTCACATAAACTGCATCGATGTCTTTGTAACCTAAACCCAACTTATACAAGGCCAAACGGGCATCGGATCCACAATCTATCAACAGTTTTTTACCCGATTTACTCTCAACGATTGCATTAGAATGAAAGTTATCCTCCCCCACTGTAAATGCTGATCCCGAACCAATAAATGTCAGTTTCATGGCATCCTCTTCTTCGAACCCATTGTAAGAAAAACAGATGCACCATGCATTTCATTCCTGATTAAGGCAGCACCTGCAACGTTTTAAAACAACCGAATTCAGTAAAATTTTCCAAATGCGTTAAGATAGCATTCATGAAATGTTTCAATGGTTTTTTCAAGGGAAAATGTAAAACAACTTGATGATGCTGAGTCAATACACCGGATCGATAGCTTTTATCCTGTATGCTTCCATTTTGCTCCTCATCGGCCTTTGGTCTCGCCGAAATCATAAAAAATCTTCGCAATCCAATTTTTTATTAGCCGACCGCAACCTCAATTTTTGGGTGGGAGCCATCTCAGCCAATGCGAGTGACATGAGTGCTTGGTTATTTGTGGGCCTACCCTACGCCGTATACACCCAAGGCGGCATGGAATTATGGACAGCATTGGGATTGCTGGTGTTCATGTTTCTCAGCTGGCATTTGGTGGCTCCCCGTCTACGCCAACAAACGGCTGACTTGGGTGCCAATACGCTATCGAGCTATTTCGAAGCGCGTTTGCAAGACTCTTCGGGGGCTTTGCGCGTTGTAGGAGCTGTTCTCACGCTGTTTTTCCTAACACCCTATGTGGCGGCTGGGCTTATTGCAGTGGGGCGTTATTGCGAAGCGTTGCTTCACATCCCCTACCACACAGGTTGCATTCTGGGCATTGTCCTGGTGGTAACGTACACCACCATAGGAGGCTTAACGGCTGTAGCGTGGGTCGATTTTTTTCAGGGTCTGTTCTTATTAGGGGTTGTGATTTTGGTGCCCACCCTAGCTTATTGGCACATACCACAGGGGCAAACTCTCTGGGCTGCTGCGCAGGCGAAAGGGGTGTCTCTCACGCTACTTCCCGATACATCAGGCACAACAATCATTGCTGCTGCCAGTCTATTTTTTGGATGGGGTGTGGGATATTTTGGGCAACCCCATATTTTAGACAAATTCATGGCCCTGCGTGATCCCAGCAAAACAGGCACTAGCAAATGCATCAGCAGCACATGGCAAATCTTTGCACTAGGGGCTTCAGCGTCCTGTGGCTTAGTAGCCATCGCCTTTCTACAACCACCCCCTGCCGACCCCGAGCTGTTGTTTGTGGATATGGTACAACGGCTTTTTACTCCCATAATGGCAGCCTGGATGTTGTGTGCCATCTTGGCAGCAACATTGTCTAGCATGGACTCTCAAGTATTGGTATTGGCATCGGTCATCGCACACGATTTAGCACCGCGTTTACTGAGAAGAGAAACTTTATCATCCAAACAAACATTGTGGATTTCCCGGGGGGGTATTGTCTCTATGAGTCTCGTGTCCCTTGCCATTGCGTGGAACGAAAGCCAAATCATCTATGAATTGATCGGGTTTTGCTGGATGGGGTTGGGATGCTCTTTTGGCCCTGTGGTACTGCTTTGTCTACACAGCCGTTGGATTACACAATGGGGAGCATTGGCTGCCCTTTGCACCGGCGGATTGATTGGTGCCACCTGGAGCTTATTAGGCACCTCTTTTTCTGCGCCCCTACCTGGTTTTGCAACCGCTTTTGCAGCTGCTTACTTTTTTTCATCTCTACAACGCCGTTGGCAATCATGCTAGTTTTATTCCATATGTGGCGATTTGGGATAGCTCTGCTTCTCTTGTACGGATCTGCTTGCACAAACCATAGCCAACTCACTAAACCACAACGCATGCAAATGCAAAAACGGTACGAGGGAAAAACGTTTTGGCTCCAAACATCTCTTTACGCAGGTTTTTTCTATGACGACAGGCGGTATCGTCTGGGACACCCTAGTTCGTTTGATACATTAAATGCTCTAAAAACCATTGACGGTTACACGATTTTACCTCCCACTCACGACGACATCATTCCCGCTGGTACACGTGTGCGAATTGAGCACATCCGTTGGCCAACGCCAGGCAACGTGTTTGGGGCGGCTTTATATACCCCCAAGCAGCTCGCATGGGTGTTTTGTAGCGTCGCCTTGGATCGAGGCAATACCACTTTGTGGCGAGAGCGTCCCTACATTTTGCTCGTCCCTAAACATGTGCAAAGCCCTCATGCTTTTGAACGTTGGATAGTATCACTACTGGCAAAAACCAACCCCAACCCGTGGCTGCAGACCCTGCCGAAGCATATTGTAAAGGGAATTGTAAGCAAACGCCCCCTTGTAGGCATGAATGAACGACAGTTGCAAGCTGCCATGGGTCAATATGATGACATTCTAAACAAGGCAACTAAGAGTACCCAGCGACAAGTACGCCGTTACGGATTGTTGAAAGTGACAGTGCAAAGTGATAAAGTGGTTCAAGTTCGCCCATTTGTATTACTGACAGCAACACAAAAGAAAAAACACAAGCAATAAACTTTAATCATACATGCTCGTTTCAAGATTGCCCTACCTTTTACAAACATTTTGCATGATCACCAACATGCTTTTTATGTTCGCCTGCACGAGCCCTCGCATGGCCTCTCAAGCAAGCCCTCCATCAACAAAAACCGCCAAACCCAAACAGACACAACAAAAACCTTCGCACAACACACAACGCAAACGCGTAGTCGTGTTGTGTTCTCGGGGAGGTTACACGCATCTGTCCCTTGTAAAAGTGATTCGACAACTCATTGGTCACAACTATGACATCGATGTGGTTTATATCATCGACGAAGTCTTTGAAAAACTTGGCTCAAAAATAAGCCGCAAGCTCATAGGAAAAGAGGGCAGTGATGCGTTTTACAATCGCCTGCTAGGAAAAGACAGACGCCGTATGTTGAACTTTGTCACCAAATACATAGGTCTTGGCTATTACCGCAAGAACCGCCGGCGGGTATCTGAGCTCATCACGCAACACATTAAACATCCACACACTGCCATGCTCATTTCTGTTGTCCCCTTTGTAAACGGCGCTGCCATGGTTGCTGCCCAAAAACGGGAGATCCCACTGATGGTAGTGAGTGTGGACTCCAGTTTAAAAATTTGGCTAGCCGACGCGACGAGACCCTTTTATGGATCGTCTGTTTGGCTATTGCCCTACAACTTGCCCAGTATGCATAAGCAACTGGATCAAGCAAGTATTCCTCTCCACGCCCGTGTGTTTGCGGGCTTGCCGGTGCGGCAAGAGTTCTTTCACCCGCCTAGCCGAGAAATCATACGCCAACAACTGGGTATCGCTCCAACAGACTTTACTCTGATGATTATGATGGGAGGTAGCGGAAGCCTGGCTAGTTTAGACTATGTACAAGCTTTAGCCAAAGAGAGGTTTCAAGGGCATGTCATTGTGATAGCAGGTCGTCAAAAGCATCTATTACAAGAGTTACAGCGCATTGCTCTGCCATCGGGAATGTCAGCCACCTATTTAGGTTTTACAACAGAGATTGCCAATTACATGGCTGCTTCCGATCTCCTTTTGACAAAGCCAGGACCTACAACCTTTCACGAAGCTGTACACATGCGGCTACCTCTCCTTTTAGAAAATACAAAAACTCCTTTGATGTGGGAAAAAACCACCCTGGGTTTTGTAAAAAAACAACAATTAGGAATGTTGCTCAACAAAACAGATCAGTTACCAAAACTCTTACACCAATATCAAAGAAGCACAAATCTTAAAGAAGAGCTACAACGAAACATGAATTCTTACCGACAAAACTTACCTGGCTTTCGCCACATTTTTTGTCAACAATTTCACCAACTTCTTGAGGAAGAAAATCGCTGCACGCCTTAATGAGACCCCTTCTCTTCTACCTCAGCGTCAATGACGTTGTCTGTAGAACCTTTTGGTGTATCTGTCTGTTGCTGTGGTTCGGCAGCCGATTGATCCTCAGATTTATGAGAAGCTGTCTTATACATCTCTTCGGCCAATTTTTGGCTGAGCTGAGTCAAGCTAGCATGGACCTGCTCCATTTCTTGCAGGTTTTGAGAATCCAATTTTTCTCTTGCTTGTTTAAGCGATTGCTGCAGCTGCTCCTTGAAAGAATCCGAAACCTTATCTTCAGAATCTTCAGACTCTTTAAGCGTTTTTTCGGTGCTGTAGATCAAGCTATCTAATTTATTCCTACTTTCCACAAGTTCTCGTCGTTGTTTGTCGTCTTGTTCATGTTTTTGGGCCTCATCCACCATGCGATCAATTTCAGATTGCGACAATCCAGAGCTTGCTGTAATGGTAATTTTTTGCTCTTTATTCGTCGCACGATCCTTGGCAGAAACGTGAACAATCCCATTGGCATCAATGTCGAAGGAGACTTCAACTTGCGGCACGCCACGAGGAGCAGAAGGGATCCCTTCTAGGTGAAATTTTCCCAGTGTGCGGTTGTCTGACGCTTGGGTACGCTCCCCTTGCAGCACATGAACCTCTACAGAGGTTTGACCATCTGCTGCTGTTGAAAACACCTCGCTCTTTTTTGTCGGAATGGTGGTGTTGCGAGGAATTAACACAGTGGTGACTCCACCCAATGTCTCAATTCCCAAGCTCAACGGGGTCACGTCCAACAGCAACATCTCCTTCACTTCACCGGTTAACACTCCGGCTTGCACAGCAGCCCCCGCAGCAACCACTTCATCTGGATTCACAGAGCGATTGGGCTGTTTACCAAAGAACTCCTGCACCGTCTGCTGAACCAAAGGAACCCGTGTAGAACCTCCAACCAACACGACCTCGTCGATGTCACTCATTTTCAGCTTGGCATCTTGCAACGCCTTTTTGCACGGCTGCAAAGAGCGCTGCACCAAATCAGCAACCAGTTGCTCAAATTTTGCTCGTGTTAATTTCAGGCTTAAATGCTTGGGGCCTGTTGCATCGGCGGTCAAAAACGGGAGATTCACCTCTGTCTCTTTGACGCTAGACAACTCAATTTTTGCTTTTTCTGCTGCCTCTTTGAGACGCTGCATGACCATTTTGTCGCCAGAAACGTCGACTCCGCTGCTGCTTTTAAACTCTGCAATCAAATGCCGAATCAACACATCATCGAAGTCATCTCCCCCTAAATGGGTATCTCCGTTGGTGGCAATGACCTCTACAACATTCTCTCCAACTTCCAAAATGGAAATATCGAAGGTACCTCCCCCCAAATCGTATACGGCAATCTTCTCATCCTTTTTCTTATCCAAGCCATAAGCCAAAGAAGCAGCCGTGGGTTCGTTGACAATGCGCTCTACCTTTAACCCAGCAATCTTGCCTGCATCGCGTGTTGCTTGGCGTTGAGCGTCGTTAAAGTAAGCAGGCACTGTAATAACGGCACGAGACACAGGGTGACCCAGATAATTCTCGGCAGCTTGCTTCAATTTTTGCAACACCTTCGCCGACACTTCAGGGGGTGTTACGGTTTTGTCTTGTACCTTGACGCCCACGCCACCGTTAGGCAACTGGGTACATGCAAAGGGGTAGTGCTTGATCTCTTCTGTACATTCGTCAAAACGCCTACCCATAAAGCGTTTAGCAGAAAAAATGGTGCTTTGCGGATTGACAACTGCCTGACGTCTAGCCACTTGCCCCACCAACACCTCTCCTTTAGAATAGGCCACTACCGATGGCGTTGTACGGGCACCCTCTTCATTCGCAATGATTTTTGGCTCTCCACCTTCCATCACAGCAACGACAGAATTCGTTGTTCCCAGATCAATTCCGATGATTTTATCACTCATTTTTTCTCTCCACGCGATTCAACAACCGCTTTTGTCTAGCAGTAGCCTACAACAACCAACCGTAAGCTAACTTTCCTTTACTTCTGACACATTAAACATGTCAACGCACAGGTCAAGACAAAACACAGCAACGCTCCAAATACAAAAGAGGACCGACTGGCAAAAAGTTTTTCAATTTATCAAACCCATGCAAAACTGTTGTTATGATGACAATCAAAAGATTCTCCACCTTCGCAATTGTGTGGGCCTGTGTGTGGGCTGCCTGCACTTACAAGCGACCTGAATCTCCCGTGCTGTTTTACCCCTTGGGTATGACACAAGTAGGAAACAACCTTACCTTCATTTCAAGCAATGCAGACAGCCGTTTTGCTTCGGGACAACTTGTTTTCATCCGCGCAAGGGCAGCTGCCGACGCTTTACGAGCACAACAACGCATCACACATGCCCCTGGCGAGGCCTTTGTAGAAAACTACCTCGTTTCACAAACTCCCCTGCCTTCTCTATCTTATTCGCCACAGGCTGTACACAATCACATCTGGTTCACAGACCGTCTGGCAGATAAAGCAAGCGCATTTCCTCTCACACAGCAAGGCTCTTTGGCCTGTGCATCCTCTGACGTGATACAACAAAATTGTAGTAGCCGGCAGGTGACCATGGCATTAAAAGCCGATGATCCTGTCAAATTGACTACTTTACAAAGCGACACCGAGCAAGTTGTCATGGCTGTGGTGTTCGCTCACTCTCACAAAGTGCAAATCTTCTCCTACTCGCCACAAAATCCACACGATGTTCACATGCAAACATCCTACTCCCTCAAATCCTTTTTAGAACCTAAAGAGAAGAAGAAAAAATTGAGCAAACGCGTTAAAAATCCTGTTTTTGTTGCACGAGACGCCACGCTAGTTGGCCCAGAAAACAACACACGCCTAGCTGTCGTTCTGGAGACCTTTCCCAAAGGAGGTGGTTCCCAATTTTACAGCCCTTACCTCGTGTTGCTATCCACCAAAACCTTGCTTGAAGGCAAGCAACTGCAGTCATCAGATG
>JBCCES010000058.1:0-7471 GCA_039030115.1 Myxococcota bacterium | reverse complement strand
CGATTTCGGAAATCACGCCTCTTAGATTGTAAGTGCCCTCCCAGAAGTTCCGCCGTGCTAAACTATCGTATTGTAGTGTATTCCTATGTTATAGCACGCCGTCATAGACTCAACCTTGACCTTATACCTTCGTTGTCCTAAAAACCTAAAGGGGGTTAACAACAGAGGGGATCATCACACTCCATGAATCAAAACAGCTGCACAACCCTGGTTGACTTCTTGCGACAGCAGGTTTATCCCAATATTGATCCGGCGTTGGTGTTGCAAGACCTTGCCCCCCAAGATAAGGGCAGTTACTATCTCGCACAATGCCCGCGATGCGGAAAACGAGAAGCTTACATTTACAAAAGCGGCATTATGCTTCGATGCAATCGGCTTAACAAATGTGGCCATCGGTTGATGATGATCGATCACCTGAACGGCGGCGAGCCCGCCCGAGGCAAGAGCTTTATTGAAGCTGTTCGCAAACTCTCCGACATGGCTGGAATTGCTTTGCCGCAACGGTATTTGCAACCCAACTCGCCGGAGGCCTTTCAAGCACAGCAGCAGAATAGCCAGACGCAGTTGCTTGATCTGTTTGCCGCTTGGGCAAGTCAGCTGCTGCATGAACAGCAGCACAATTCAGTAGCCGATCACCTGCGCAAGCGTGGATTCCCTTACGAGCAGTGGGAATCGTTTGAGTTTGGAGTATGCCCGCCGTTTAGCTGTGTTACATCCCACCTGACCGAAGCGGGATTTTCGCAACAAGAGATCGAACAATCGGGTTTACTGCATGACAAACGATGGCAGGGTAGGTTAATCGGACCATGGCGCAACCAACAGGGCAATGTAATCAACTTTTGGGCACGCACCATCAAATCGGAGACACCCAAGTATCTCTATTTAAAGGGTGGCTCCAAGGCGAGCCCTTTCGGCATGCATCGGCTGCAAGACAAAACAGCTATTCTCACAGAAGGAATCTTTGACACACTGTCACTACAAGTCAGCGGCATAAAAAATGCTGTTGGGCTGGGTGGTTGTCAGCTTGCCGATGCAACATCTCAGTATCTGAAGCACAGTGGTATTGAGCATGCAATTATGAACTTTGACTACGATCCCGACGGCAATGGTCTGCAACAAAGCGTGGCTGCAGCACGAAAGCTACACGATGTTGGAATCAATGCCCGTATTGTCGATCCTCAACTGCTGGTGAAAGAGAGAGATCAGACAAAAAAAGTGGATCCTGATTTGTATGTGAGACAAAACGGAACAGAATGCTATAAGCAAGTTGTTGCAAACTCCATGGCCTGGGAGATTGCCTTTGTTTGTCTGCATGCGGAGAATTTTCAACAAAAAACAAAGCTTGAACAAGAAACATGTTTGCAAACCATCTGCCGTTTCATTGGCAGCATAGGTTCACCTATGGTTCGTGAGCTTGCTTTGCAGAAGGCACAAGAGTGTACATCTATCCAGAAAGAGGTGTTGTTGCAAGAGGTAGCATTTGTTGTCAAACAACAAGATAAACAACAACTTCGGCAAGAACTATCTCACGTTTTACAACAACAGCAGCAAGTGTTGACAGAAAATCCCACTACAGCTATCTTGTCGTCGCTATCGGCAAAGATCGAGTCGATTGCTGCCAAGTTAGCTGAAGATGACCCCGAACCCTTTTGCGTAGATACCCTCATCAACAAGATTCGCCATGCCACACATGGTAAACAGACTGGTTGGGCGCCGCTTGACGATAGAGGGATTCGTTTTCAACCTGCCGAGCTCTCCGTAATAGCCGCCCGTACAGGGCATGGCAAAACCACGGTGCTACTGTCACTGCTGCTCAACTGGATGCAGCACTACCCCCTGGAGCGATTTGTTTTTAGCTCTTATGAACTACCGCCCGAAGCGATTTTGCTCAAGCTCGCCTCTACGCTGACCCGTGTGCAAGGTGGCGAGGAATGGAGCTACTACGAAGTGAAGGATTACTTGCAAAACAAAGAGAGAGGGCAGGGCTACCCCTGCCCAGAGGAGCTTGCTCAGGCACTCGATACCCTTCGCTCTTGGGAGGCGAACCTAGAGTTGGTATATCGACCCAACTGGAATGTACACCGTTTAGCCTCTTACGTTACACACATGCAAGCACGCACCGGCAAACTGGGCGGTATATTAATAGACTACCTGCAGCTAATTCCGCCAACACAACAGGATCTCAACCGGCGTGATATGGAGATCTCCTCAGTGGCGCGTCGACTCAAAAGCCTATCGATTGAGCTCGATTGCCCCGTGGTAGCCGCTGCACAAATAGGACGACAAGCCATCTTGGGTGCCGAGAGAATCCCAGAAGGCCCCTTTGACAGTCCACGTGTGCAAGAGGCTCTCAAAAAAAGACGTCCACAACTGCACCACTTGCGCGAAGGAGGCAGCGAACAAGAAGCCGACTTAGTGCTAGGTTTGCTCAACTACCGAGCCGATTATGTCAACGAGCACCAAAAAGCACAGCAGCATAGCAACAAGGGGCCATTGGAGATTAACATTCTCAAGAACCGTTTTGGGGAGCTAGGAACATGCAACATGACGCTAGAGGGTTTTACCGGATACCTCTATACTGCCCAGGAGCATTGAGGCCATATGGATGCGAAAAAGAGAGTAGACAAGATGGCAGGAGAAAAAATAGCAAGCCGTTCCCCTAACAGCAAAGCAATGTCAAAGTGGACAGACCCCCCTTTCTTAACAACGAAACAGCAAAGGTGCTTACATGGACAACAAGAACACACCAGTCAATACAACGGTAATGACAATGCCCATTAAACAGGGCTCCGTCGGTCTCTCCTTCGGCCAAGCTCCTGTGTCACGGCGGGCCATGGAGATTGTCAAGTCTGCCTATAAAATCCGCTTGCCACATAGCTGGTCCGAAATTCCGCGCCTGAATGAACTCGCAGCAGAGGAGATTGAACGAATTCAAAAAAAGTTTGGCGAAGATGCATTTATCAATTTACGCAAACGTACTGAAAACCCCCTAGATCGGGGGCAACTACTGAAAAGGCTTAACAAGGCAGGCGGAGGAAAACACATCCGGCTCACCTCTGAAGCAGAAAGAGCCCTCAAGCGCAAAAAAGGGCTGGCCCGTGGTTACATTGGCTACGATCGCATGGGCAACGAACAGTTGGTCAAGATCTTTGAGGTTGGAAAAAAAGGGATGCTAGAAATTGGCTTGTCATGGCAAGGCATGGCAGGTCCTTTGGTGGAGGAGTGGAGAAACCAATTTCAAGAGCAGATGGAACGCACCTCTTTTGAAAGTTTAAACGAGCAGCAGCAGCGCACAATTAATCGCATGCTGGAGCGAAATCGCCTGTGGAACAACGGCAGCCGCATCATGGAATGCATTTTAGGCCAGGTAGGCAGACAGTGCCGCAATCCCATTGAAATCCCCACCGAGGCATTTCGAGTGCTTCTGTGGCCAACGCGTGCCAAAGATCGCAACTGGTCGCAAAACTGGAAACAAGAGATAGAAAGCACGCTGTCTGTGTTGCGGTCTATGTCTTTTACCATCAAGACCTACCAAATGCAGACTATACAAGCAGAAAGGGCCTTTATTGAAGAATGGCGCTATATTGGCCAAGGGCAAGGAGATCATGGGGATGGGGTTTATGTTATCGATGTACAAGAGGGCTTTTTAGGCTGCTTATCAGTGTTTGCCAGTGGCAAAACAAGATTGCAAAGTGGTAAAGAGGCAATCCAGTTGGACTTCAACAAACCAGTTGATAGCATACAGCGCAAGCAGCTGGGTTGGGACTCTGAGGAACAGACACAAGATACCTTTGTACGCTTTGATGCCGGCCGTGCATTCTACAACACGGCTGCTAATTTGACTCCCGAGCAAGAAACGATACTGGCGTGGATTGAGCAAAATCTAACACTTAAATGCGACGCAACATGCCACCAATCAACGCTACAACGACAGAGGATTAAAAAAGACGATAACTCTAACACAGAAAGACGGCTTTATAATGAAGCGTTTTGTCCGCTACTGTCTCCAAACGCAAACTTTTTTGGGGCTTTGGGGCATTTCCGCAAAAACCCGGAGGTTGGATTCACACTCTATGGGACAAAAAACACCTCCTCCACTCACTGCCAAATTTCAGAAGGTCTGATTGCATCCGCCGCAGCTGATAGCAGCGCTATGCAAAACTCTTCTACTGTGGAGCGTCAAAAAACCGTCACCTGCTTTCTACGCAATTTAAAAACCGTAGTGGTTGACCATCTCAACGGCGTAGTGGCAGGTAAACTAGGTACAGAGTGGATCAGGTTAGAGTGCTTCCAAGATTTAGATGAAGAACTACTTTGCAGAAAGCTTTGTCTTTTTTGTTTTTTACCGACACAATACGAAATAACACGCCGTGAACAGTGGGAAAGAAAAACCAACCGCCGCGCCGTTGAAAATGTAGAAGAGGCAGAAACGGACGCATGGAGCGGTTCAAATACAAGACAGCACAACTTTGATTACGTCTCTCTCCGCAAAAAGTTGAACACTACAATGAAGCAACGCGATACAACCAGAGCAGATTTAGCTAGAATGTTCAGGGTTTCCCCCATGTCAATTTCTCACTGGCTCAATGAAAGAAATACAGGCAGAAAAATCCCTCGGGAAATCATTCCGCTGGTTGTCAATTGGATAGAATGCAAAGAGGAACCTACAGAAAAACAACTGTCTGTTCTGAGAAGTAGGCGCACTGGCTTAAAAGCCTAGATTGACACACACAACAGATTCTTATACCCTTTGCTATTATTCATGAAAATAGCCGTCTTATTATTTTTATTTTCTAACATAAAGAGAAATTTAATCATCAAAAAAACATAAATTTTCTTCACTTTTTTAATTAAGAAAATGTCATTTTCGTTTGCTTTTCTCTCTCGCAAAAATGCTCTCTTGTACCTGAAGATGAGGGGTTTTTAGGGAAAACAGATGGTTTGTTTTAAACGCTGCAGGAAATCATTTTAGTTAGATAAATATGGGGGGGTTAAAATCAAAGATAATAAGTAATGTAAAAACTTATTCAAAATGAAAAATAATTTTTATCGATAATATTTTTAAAACTAGTATCATAAATCCGAATGAAAATTAGATAACATAAAAAATACTTTTTACAGAACATCTGCAAAGGCTGCATTTAGCTGAACTCCAAAAATCAAAACAGATGTGTGAAGCATCGAACGAACCACTAGAACTAGGGTTTAAATGAGATGTGTCGGGTACAGAGCTAATTATTAAAAAACTGAAGACACACCGACGGAATTGGAAGTAAAATCCACGGAAAATTTAACAATTGCAACTGAGCTGAACTCCAAACTCCCGGCCAAAAGCAACAAGGCCCAAACAAAAGCAATTGAACCCACTTCCCTCAAAATTACAACCAGCCAAGTCAACAAACGATTGAAATAAGAGTGAATGATCGGGCATTATACATTTGGCACGAAGTGATTGTTGCAAAGGAAAGAAAAGGGAGCCAAGCTTAGGGCAGAGAGCTGCTGTGGTAAAAGGTATGAGAACGCAGAGTCAAAAAATTCAACGTATGGGCATTAAAGAGGCAGACGCCTGTGCCAAAAAGCTGGTACGCAATCTCACAAAAGATGTTGTTAGCAAAAAGGCCTTGGCGGTAAAAATCCAGAATCACGAACTCCAACAAATAGGCATGAGCAGAGAGGAGTTTGCAAGACTTGATCCTACGATTCAAAAGCAGGTTAAAAATTTCTTGGAAAACGAGAAGAAAAAGCAATTGAGCACAGAGGCCTTGGATGTACAAAGACAATTAAAACTAGGTTTCTGCGACGCTCTTACACCTTCGCAGCTTCCTGGAAATGTTAAGACAGCATGGATGGTTGATAAGAACCGTTTGTTTGTTGTGGACTCTTTTCCAGAGAGATGGCGCAAGTACAAACGACAGATTAGGACTCCTCATGGAGAACTTCTCACTCAAAGTATTCTGATTGGCCGTGGAAAAGAGAGCCTCAATACATTTGGTGTTTTGACACAAAGGCACCAGGCGGTTATGTATGAGGTCTTTCACCTTTGGGCACAAAGTGGCAGAAGAATCGTTGAGGTAGATGGTTGCCCACGCGCTTTTGTTACTACTACTCCGCATCAACTTGTTACAAGCATTTGCAATAGCTCTTCGCGTGAAAGCTATAACCGCACACGAACCCTCTTGAAAGAGCTTGCTAGTATTCCCATTACCATCGAAAATGCATACACCAGAAATGGCATTATGAAGGAACTAGAATTTAAGATTTTCAGCGAAGTGGACTGGTACGTTCGTCGTAAGAGGAAGAAAACAGAAGAAAACATAGAGATCAACGAGGAGAAGAATACTGGCCATGTATGCATCCAAATTTCCGCCTTCGCCACAGAATGCTTTTTACTCGGCTTTGTTAGGGATTTTTCTCTTAAGACATACAAAGAGGTAGGAGGCGTTATGCGGCGAGGCCGGCATGGCGCCATTGCCTCTGCACTCTACAGCTTTTTAGACACCGAGCTAACTGGCAAAGATACATACAACATTAGTCTTGTTAATCTATTCGCCGAACTAGGACTTCGCATCTACGAACACAAGAGTCAGAGAAAAGAAAAGATTGATCGCACCCTTGAAACATTGAACGGCGGGATTATTTGTGGTGGCAAGTATCGTTTACATGTCCATCTGCGTACATCTCATAATGGGAATGACTACATCCTTACCGCAAAACGTACTCAAACTTCAGAGCTAATAGAGAAGTCATACGATGATATCGCAGCCATTCTCTCCCGTTTCTTAGATGATCATTTCACCAATAAAAACATATATAAAAACAACTTGGTAAATCTTTTTACCAAGCTGGGTCTTGGCACTTACAAGTACAAGAGTAAGAGAAAACAAATCATGGATCGTGTAATCGAAATGCTAAACGAAGAAGCGATTGGTGATGGAGCTTATCACGTACAAGCCAGTTTAAGCCTGGCTAGCGACAAAAGCGATTACATTTTTACAGCGAACCGTGTTCTAGCACCAACTCCGAAAGAAGTATTGACAGATGTCACCACAGCAACGCTGTATGTTCTTCTAGACGACGAACTAACCGCCAATGAGACATACAGTATCAACCTTGCAAACCTGTTTCCTAAGTTAGGACTTCGCTCTTACAAATATAAGCGCAAAAGGAAAGAAAAGCTTGAACATGTCCTCAGCACGTTGGAGGGAAAAATAGTCTGCGGTGGCAACTACCACCTGAAAGTGAGTCTGCACCTATCCACCGATCAAGACGATTATATTCTCACGGCTAGACGCCTTAAAAACCAATCTTCAACCGAGCAAACATACCCGCTCACCAGGTCGAGCCAAAGGAAACATTCTGTAAAAATCACATCACCCTCACCCCCCAGCAATTGACACACACAACCAGCCTGCTATCTTTCTCCTAATATCAACGACAAAGATTTCACATGGCACACAAACAAAAACCCTTT
>JBCCES010000057.1:0-7727 GCA_039030115.1 Myxococcota bacterium | reverse complement strand
TTTTTGGCGATAAAAAAACCGGCATCGATCCGGCAACGGGCAAGGCAATTCGGGTAGAGGATCTTGTGCAAGAACAGAAACAGACCGTTGCACAGGAGTGCTCTGCGGCAAGAAAACTTTTTGTAGATCGCCTGGAAAACGATAAAATTAATTTAAATAGCATCTGCAGCGCTGTCAATGTAAAATATAGCGATAAGTGTGAGTTTGCAACGGTAGTAATCAGCCTTTTTGATGAGAAAATCGGAGGCAATATTTGTCCGGAATCTTTTTTGCTCTCTTACTGTCTTATAAAGAATGAAAATAGGGATAATGAATACGCAGAATTGAGGAGTTTTATGAACGGGCAGTTGGGAATTTTAAAGAGCGATACCATCGTAAATGCATTCGAAAAGGCTTGTAATTTCTTTTATAAAGGGGATTTTTCAGGAAATTCCATAGAGACGCTTTATCTGAGTGGTCTTGCAAAAAAGAGGGAAAATGAGCTGGCAGGTATCTTGGTTCATATCAAACCGAGTGAAGAGGATTTGAATAAAGCAGGAGTTCTCATCAAGGGAATCATCAGTGGATTGAGCACACAAAAGCTGCGGCAAGACGCGGCTTTTTTAGCTGATCCTGGTCGTTTTCTTGCCACTGTTTATTGGGATCTTTCAGGGAAGTTTACATATCTGTCTCAGCAAAGAGAGGCAGGTTGGGTTATTCAGGAATTGGGAAAAAGACTTGCCCAAGATCCTCAGATTGGATTTGTTATGACGTCTTTCAACGAAGCGCGTGAGAACATTCTTTTTAAAAGAGCAGAGACCCTGCGTCGATTAAATGAAAACGATGCAGCATTAAATGACTACGAGGCAGTTAAGAAAGCCTTGCTGTGGCAGGAGGATTAAAACCTACATGTTTTTGCAGCGCTTGCACCACAGGATGCATGTTGGTGCTCAGAGAGCCTTTCACTAGCACAGCATCTGCCGGTTTGATGTGAGAAACCACCTGTTGTGCTAACTGCCTGCTGTTGTCAAAGTGATGGCAACACGTTTTTGGCATGCCCGCCTGCAGACTGCCGTTGATGTAGTTTATGGATAGCGGACCGCAGGCAAACAGCTGTGACACGCCGTGTTGTACGCACAGTTTCCCCACATCGCGGTGCAGGGCTGCTGCGTCATTGCCTAGTTCCAACATATCTCCTAAACAGGCAATCCGCCGATTGGCAGGGAGTTGTTGTAAAACCTGCAAGGCTGCTTCACAAGCTTTGGGACTCGCATTGTAGCTATCATCCAGCAGCAGCACGTCGTTCTTTAACGGCTGTACTTGCAAACGCCTGCCAACCGGTTGCATCTGTTGTAAACCTTTGCATGCGTGTGAAAAGTCCAATCCCATGGCTACAGCCACGGCTACAGCGGCTGCTGCATTATTTGCATGAGACTCCCCTATAACGGGAACCCACGCGCGTTGTGTTTTATTCCCGTGTTGCAAAACGAGCCACTGCCCTTGCAGGCGTTCGGGAATATTTTCTGGATTGTGGATGCTGAGTATCCGTACATCGGCTTGCCGATTCCAGCCAAACGTCAGGTGGCGACAAGAGGTTTTGTCTAGTAGGTGCATGCAACGTTTGTCATCGCTGTGGGCGATGGCAATGGTCTCTTTTTGGTGTGCTAAGGCGTCAAACAGCTCCCCTTTGGCCCGTGCAATGGCTTCGATGTTGGGAAAAAATGCTTGGTGGTTGTAGCTGATGTTGGTAATGAGACCAATATGAGGCTTTGCAATGTGGGCCAATCGGGCAATTTCTCCTGCGTGGTTCATGCCCATTTCAAAGACCAGTGCTTTGTGTTTGCTGTTTGCTTGCAAGGCGCTCAAGGGCAGCCCGACATGGTTGTTGTAGTTGCCTGTGGATGCCAAGACGGCTTGCGGACCCAAGCAAGCCTGTAAAACAGCCTTGACCAGCTCTTTGGTGGTTGTTTTTCCGACGGATCCGGTGATGCCGATGCGCACAGCCGATAAACGTTGTAAATGGGTGTGCGCCACATGTTGCAGGGCAGTTAAAGGATCGTTGACAAGTAGCTGTAAGCCCTCTTTTGTTGGCAGTTGACGGTCGGCGCGCAGCACCACTGCATGAGCGCCTGCTTTGAGGGCTTGCTGTGCAAAATCATGGCCATCGAAACATTCGCCCGTTAGAGCGAAGAAGAGATCACCGGGTTGGATATGACGGGAATCGGTGCAGATGCCAACGGGTCTATTGGTGCAGTGACCAGGGCCCACCAATCGGAGATTGCAGCTTTGCAAAGCATCGCAGACAAAGTCAAAAGGGAGTTGGGCACGATGCGTGTTTGACATGCCTGTATTAGAACACGTTTCGGGCTGCCTCAAAACGGTTGACGAGCAGGCAATTTTGGAGCTACAGTTGTGAGGATTATTGAGTGAGGCGCTGAAATACGAGGAGATTGGCCATGGCACAGCAAGAGGCTGAAATGAGAAATCCCCCTTGGGGGCTTGCAGCAACCGCTCGAACGCATATTGGGAAGGGTTTTGCGCGTAAACTGCGTAAGCAAGGACGTATTCCTGCTGTGTTGGCGCGCAAGGGGCAGGCAAGCCTTGCCTTGACGGTGTGTCCTACGCAGGTGACGCAGATTTTACGGAAACCTCACCGACGTAACAGTTTCATTGAATTGGATTTGCAAACCGGTTCTGGAGAGGGAAAACCTTCTAAGCATGCAGTTATGGTGCAAGATGTTCAGGTTCATCCGGTCAGACGCGACCCCCTGCATTTGGATTTTGTGCAAGTCGATGCGAGCAAACCTGTGTGTGTGCGAGTGCCTGTGTGTTTGCAGGGTCGCAGCAAGCAGGTGGTTGCAGGGGCTAAGTTGCGTCAGTTACAGCAAAGCATTGGTGTGGCTTGCTTGCCTCAGGATATCCCGCATCAAATCGACGTGGACATTACGAATTTGCCTTTGGGTCATCTGCGTGCGCAACAGGTTACGTTGCCTGACAAGGTGCAATTGCATTGTGATCCTCAGTTGTCCATGATCAAGATTTGGCAAACTTCGGGGCAGGAAAAATCGGAATCGGAAGAGTCTTCTTGATGGCTGTGCTTTAAGAGGCTGATTTTATGTGGCTTGTGGTTGGTTTGGGCAATCCAGGTGCTCAATATACAGGAACACGCCATAACATTGGTTTTATGCTTGTGGATGCATTGGCACAAGGGTGGTCAGCGTCCTCTTTTCAGCAGAAGTTTTCTGCCCAGGTGGCAACAGGTTGTATCGCACAACAAAATGCTTTGCTCGTAAAGCCTCAAACCTACATGAATCATAGCGGACAAGCCGTATCTGCTGCCATGGCATATAGAAAGACGGATGCGCAACATGTGATTGTCGTGCACGATGACTTGGATTTAGCACCAGGACTTGTGCGTATTAAAATGGGAGGCAGCCATGGTGGTCACAACGGTGTGCGTGATATCATTTCCCACGTAGGAGATGACTTTGTGCGTGTGCGTTTAGGGATTGGTCGGCCCGCCATAAAGGGTCAAGAGGCTCAATACGTTCTACAGCGTTTTGCATCCTCGCAACTCCCCGAACTCACACAACAACTCACTGTGGGGTGCGAAGCCATTGAGGAGATTCTATGTAGCGGTGTTGTGGCAGCGCAGCAACGGTTTCACGGTGCCAGTGCATCACATACGCCATAGGCGCGCGTGAGAGGAGGGGTGGCAGAGCGGTTGAATGCACCGGACTTGAAATCCGGCATGGGTGCAAGCCCATCGCGGGTTCGAATCCCGCCTCCTCCGCCAGTTTTCTTGCATAGCATTTTCTCCTAGGGTTCCAATATCTGGGCATGAACCTTGTCCATAGGGATGAGAGCAATGTCCGAATGCAGACCTTCCTGAGAGCCCGTATAAATAAGATAGCTGGATATACTCTTTTTTGTTGTTTGTTTGCACAGTTTCATAAAATACTTCAGATTTTTGGTATAGGATTCTTGGAAGGTAGCCCCACACTTCATCTCAATCGCGTGAATGCAGCCACCCCATTCCCCGATCACATCCACTTCGTGACCTGACCGATCGCGCCAAAAGTACAAATGGGGGGGCAAACCCTGATTGATGCGGCCTTTTAAAATCTCCAAGACCATCAGGTTTTCAAACAGAGCACCTTTTAAATAATGGGTTTCAACTTGCATCTCTTTTTCTAGACCCAGAAGCGTGCAGGCCAACCCCACATCATAAAAATAGAGTTTTGGCATTTTCATCAGACGTTTATTGAAGTTTTGATGGTACGGTTGCAGGGTAAACACAACATAGCTTGCTTCCAATATGGTAAGCCACTGTCTGGCTGTGGTATGTGAGATACCGGCATCTTGAGCAAGAGACGAAAAGTTAACAAGCTGCCCGATCCGTCCTGCACACAACTTTAAAAAAGTTTGAAAACGCCCTAAATTTTCAATGTTCTGCAACTGCCTGACATCACGCTCGAGATAGGTTTGAATATAACTCGGATAAAAATCTAAAGGATGCATTTGCAGCTGATGAAGAGCTGGATATCCTCCTTGGAAAATAGCTGCAAAAACGTCTACACTTGGGTGAATCTCGAACAGGCTTAGAGGCAGTAGTGTGACCATCCCGACGCGTCCTGATAGGGACTGAGAAATTCCCGAACTTAAAGCAAAATTTTGTGATCCAGTGATCACATAACGCCCTTTTTGTGGATTCTTATCCACACTCTCCTGCAGATAGGATAAAAGCCCAGGAGCATGCTGAACCTCATCGAAAAGCGCGCCCTTGTGGTACATACTGAGAACCCCTCTGGGGTCTTGCTGAGCTTGCAGTCTAGTATCAAGATTTTCCAGAGAGACATAGGGCAGATCCGAAAACAGCAGTTTGGCAAGCGTTGTTTTTCCTGATTGCCGAGGACCCGTGATCCCTACAATAGGATAAAGAGTCGCAAGTCGTTTCAGAGTAGATGCTGCCTCACGTGTGTACACAAAAAACCTTGCAAATTGAATCTTACACTTTCAATTTGACATAGTATGGCGGAAATGTCAAGTTTCATGGGCCTCTCCCAACCCTTTTTTTATGATCGGAAACGATAATTGTCTGTGCTATGTTTTTTCAATGGGGTTGAGTAGACTAATGGTATGGGTGTGTTGTGTCAGGGAAATTTGTTTTACAACAAGCTTCAGAAAAAGATCTAGATATTTTCGCTGAAAAACTTGGCAAAAATGATCTTCCATTTGATGATATTTGCGGTAAGACCCAGCATTTGTATTTTGTGAAAGAGAGGGATAAACAGATTGGAATTGTTGGTCTGGAAGTTTTCGAAGAGTACGGCCTTGTACGTTCTTTAGTGGTTGATGCCTCTGTGCGAAATAGAGGATATGGGAGAAACACCATTGAGAGTGTTATTCAACTGGCAAAGCTAAAAAAACTGAAAGCGCTCTATCTCCTCACCACAACGGCTGAAGAGTTTTTTCGTAAGTTACAATTTAAGCCAATCAGTAGAGAGGATGTGCCGCATATTGTAAAACAATCTGAGGAGTTTACTCGCTTGTGCCCGATGACAGCAGTTTGCATGCGATTTTTCGTTGATTCATGCAACGGTGAGCATTTTTAGCGGTTTTTTCTCAGGTGATATGTTGGGGCTATTTGAATGCAGTGAGACAGCTCTTTGATTGGAATTTTATCGTTTTCGTGAAAAACGATAGCTCTGTTTCCTTCGCATTGAAATGAGCTGTCGATAACAGCCAAGTTATCCAAACTGAAATTGAAGAATACAAAATCAAAATATACGAACCGTCAGCGTTGTTGAAATTACTAAGAGATGTTGGTTTGAAGGATGTTAAGTCAGTGAAGGCTTTCAATCGAGCAAATAGCCCTGGTGATAATGATGAGAGTATCGTTTATGAATGCAGAAAACAGTAAAAAAACACGCGTCAGTCTGCTCGAAATCCCCTGTAGCAAGGTCGAGCAGATGAAGTTAGTCAGTAACTTCTGTTGACTGGATGATTGTGATAAAGAGTTAGCCTGAGTCTTTTCTCAATGTTTCTATAAACTCTGCTAGCGGTAAAACGGTCGTTTCATTACCCAGCGAGAAGCTGTCTTCACCTGTGTAAACAACACATTTACGCTTCACGTGCAAGTCTTCGCAGGCCATATGAAACCCTCTCTTGAGGGCGGGTGTGCGGCTGGATTTGACTTCAATTGCCCAGTAGTTATTTAGGCCAAACTCAAGTAGCAGATCGATTTCAGCTCCAGCTGCGGTGCGATAGAAATAGGGGTGAACGCTAGCTGGCAAAGCAGAAATGATATTTTCGATCACAAAGCCTTCCCAGCTTTTGCCTAAAATAGGGTGACCAAGCAGTTTTTCGTAATCGGGTATGTGCAGCAACGTATGCAGTACACCACTGTCTCTCACATAGGTTCTGGGAGACTTAACCAACCGTTTTTTGATATTTCCATGCCACGGCTGCAGTCTACGAACGAGTAACAGATCAACCATCAAGTCGAGATAACGGCTGACCGTGATGCTTTGTACACCCAGTGCACTGGCCAGTTTGGATGCATTGAACAATTCCCCTTGCGCATGGGCGAGCATCGTCCAAAAACGCATGAGTGTTACGGCAGGAATCCGAGGGCCTAGCTGCGGGACATCACGCTCTAAATAGGTGCGGATAAAACTCTGACGCCATTCATTGCTTTCATCATCATCTACAGCACCATAGCTATCGGGGAAGCCGCCACGCAGCCAAAGTCTCTGCAAAGACTCGCCATGTGGCTCTTCAATTTCAAACGGATTAAGCCCTGTCAGCTCCAAATAGTGTATGCGTCCTGCGAGGCTTTCGGAGCTTTGTTTGAGCAATTCATTTGACGCAGAGCCGAGGACCAGAAACCTGCCATTACCACGCCCTTCACGACGCCTTGCATCAATAATGCCCCGCAGCGACATAAATAGATCCGAATAGCGTTGGATTTCGTCGAGGATGACCAGCTTATCGGCATGCAGGTTCAAATAGTGAGCTGGATCTTGTAACTTCTGACAATCTTCGGAATTCTCAAGGTCAAGATAGATGGACGGTTGATGTTTGGCGATCTCAAGCGCCAGCGTGGTCTTGCCAATCTGACGCGGCCCCAGGATGGCCACTGCCGGGTTTCGTGTCAAGCGCTCGATGATTTTCTTGACCAGCTCTCTTTGGTACATGCTAGCAATATTAACATAAAATGTTAAATTTGCAAGGAAAATGCGTGTGTGTGGTGGCTGGCTGCACGATAATGAGAAGAAACTCCTGTGCAGGAGTGGTCGGCAAGGGCGGTTTGTGGCGGCTTTGATAAAAAAATCATATGAAGGCAAGTTGTTGAGTACGTTGGAGATTTTATAATGATTGGCGATGTGTCAGGTGCAGGCAAACCACATCATTTGTTGGTAAAAAGATTTACGCCCGATATTTGTTTGATGTCAGCTAGTTGAAGACAAGTGGTTTTTACGTGATATTTTTGCTAAAATTAACTCTTTAGAAATCCTGTCATGGGGCATGGTCCCTTGATAATAGGGGGTTGTGTGCGTCGTTGTTGGCAAGTTATTTTCGCTTTTTTGGCTGTTTTGATTGTCGCGTTTATCGTTTGGCCCAAAGGCTCCTTTCTCTATTTGGAGAGATCGCCTGTCACGTCGGTTCCAAGTCGTGATGAACAGCTGGAGCGGTTAAAGCGTAGTCGCTTTGATCTATTGGTGATTGGCGGTGGTGCAACCGGC
>JBCCES010000056.1:0-7819 GCA_039030115.1 Myxococcota bacterium | reverse complement strand
TAGCCTGCCACCATGGCAACGACCGGTTTCGGGCAGGTGCGAATTTGCCGTTGTAGGTCCAGCACGTTGAGGCTTTGTCTGCCTTGTTTGTCGCAGTAGCCGGCATCTCCACGAATTTTTTGATCTCCCCCCGAGCAAAAAGCTTTGTCTCCTGCACCGGTGAAAATCACCACACCAATGTCGGTGTTGTTGCGGGCCATTTGGAGTGCGTCAGACATCTCTTGCACTGTAAGAGGTCGAAAGGCATTACGGACTTGCGGGCGGTTGATGGTGATTTTCGCAATGCCAGGCAACGTATGATAGAGGATATCTTCAAACTGCCCCTCCTGCTGCCAATTGAAGGATCTAAGATGCATCTTGTTGCTCCTCCTCCTGTAGTATTTCTAATTCGTCCCCACGGATGGCATCAGGTGGTTCGTAGGACCAGCCTACAAATATGCGTGAGCAGACGATACAAGCAAAGAATGCTGATAACAAAACCAGTGTTGGTGCCATAATCATGTCGTTTAGTACCAATGGGGGTAAAAAAGCAAAAATCAAGATTTCCACGAAAGCAATGCCCAGGTAGGCAAGCCCAAAATCTTCAAGCACTTGAGAGCGAGTTTCTGGGTCGATCACCCGCAGCAGCAAAAGAGAGGTCGATACCGAACCCGTGTTCCAACCATACATGAGAATAGAACGTTCAAACCAAAATGTCCTGCACATACGGCGACCCAAAAACCATAACATAGACATGGTTAGCATGCACCCAAAGCAAAACAAAATCAGTAATGGTATCGCATACTTCATCACAACATCGATTGTGATTGACGCAATACCAAAAGCAATAAGATAGTCTGTTACCCATGAGCCAATGCGCTGGATGACCTCTTGATCGACATAACGACCAATGCGAAAAAAGTTAAAAATCTTTTGAATGAGGTTTCCCAGCAAAAGAGCTAAACAGAAAACAGGAATAGAAGAAAAGACACCAGGAATATGTATTTTAAGCCAGTCGCTTAACTCAAAGGCCAAGACCGTGGTTGCCAACACAATAGCTACATGCCAGGTGAGAGGATCAAGTGCAATAGAACTCACCGTAGCTTGTCCCATCGAACGACGCTCCTCTTGCTGCAAGAAGCCTGTTTGCATGCTGAGAGGCATCTCTTGTACAGATTTCACAACTCGCGTCCACCCCATACGGGTTGCCACATTGATAATGACCATACCACCGAACACACCAGCCAAAATACCGAGCGTGGCCATCGCGTAGCCGATGGTTTGTGCCCCCTCCCAGCCACCAGATTCCTCTAAAAAGTGGCCGATCGCTGCAGCTGTGCCGTGGCCACCAATGAAGCCCGCCGGCAGAAAAATAGCAAAACCTGGGGGGAGGCTTGGATAGATGAAGCGCATAACAACTAGGCCGAATAAAAGTGCAAACCCGTATTGTCCTGTCAAAGAGGCGAGATTGAAAAAAAAGGTGTCCCCCGCGTGCTCAACGGTTTGCCTTAGAGACATTTTTCGCTTGCGCTTACCTAAAAACAGCGTGGAAAACAGCAATACAACGAGATAGCACGGGTAGGCAATCATTCTTGGAGCATCGTTTTCGCCAACGCTAAAAGGAATGATATCTAGAAACTGCCATCCGCCTACCAGGCAAATAACGCCGGCCAAAATAGCACTTGGCATGTAAGTGTACTGCAAAAAGCGTATCTTATATCTTAGGAGGTGAGATGCTACTATAATGATAGACATGATGCCAAAATCAGTCAGTACATCTCTCATAAATATCTCCTTTTTTCAACGCAAACAACGCGTTCCACATTGTGCACATGGGCTTTTTATCAAGCCGGCAGCTGCTTTTTTGCTACAGTTTTTACAAAGACTTGCTGCAACTGTTGTAAGCAGCGACATATCGATATGCCTATAAGCATGCCATAAGATGATGTCGAACGCAAATCGGTTAACTGTTTGGCGGTAGGCAGCCCCGAAACTTGTTTTTTGAGGTTCGTAACTCAAGGTTGAGCCCTGTTCATCGTCGAGGGCTGCACTACAGCCTTCTAAACCAGTTAGTTTACGGTTCACAGCCCGTAGATAACGGATAAAATGCGTGGTTCTTCCACGGCAGCTTGCATGTAAGCGCCTTTAGCCTTATATAAAAGCAAGGGGGTTTTTCTATGGGTGCGTTGGTTCGAGTTGCAATCGGGTTGGTTGTTTTGGCAGTCAGCGGTTGTTTTTCGACAGAAATTACCTACAACCTCAAAGTCAATGTGACGGAGGCCATTGAAAAACAGGAACAGCAGGTTTTGAACCAATTTCAATTTGGAAAATCAGACAGCGAAGAAGATGATATGGATCAAACGGAGGCTGATCTGCGGGCTGTTATGAGAAGAGGTTCTTGTGATCAAGCTTTTGTAGCTTATTTAATTCTGCAAGAGCCAGACCCTTCTCAACAACTTAAACGGCTTCCTGACAAATTGCCTCTCATTGCTAAGCCGAGTGAGTATGCTCCAGGTAATCCTAATAAGTGCAAGGATAGAAATGTGCAGGAGTGGTTAGAACAACAAATTGTCTCCAATGCGCCCCTCGTCGGGTCATTTTTCATGCCTCGCAAACAGGCAACGCAAATCGATTCGGATGTTTCGTCACTCTCTTTAGAGCAGGTCAATAAATGCATTGATCTAACGGAAAATCCAAAGTATTTACGACTGCGTGATTTGGATTTACAGTTGGAATCTAATTCCGATAACTTTCCTAAAACGACTCTTTCGATTCACGAATTACCTGATAACGACATTCGCAAGCACGGTTTAGATTGGCGTCCTTCGGCTCAAGATATGAAAGCTCTAAGAGGCTCTTTAAAGACTGTAGCAACGACATCTGAATTAACGCTGGTAC
This sequence comes from Myxococcota bacterium, assembly GCA_039030115.1. GTDB lineage: Bacteria > Myxococcota > UBA727 > UBA727 > JABDBI01 > JBCCEX01. Next base: position 4,942 of record JBCCES010000056.1, on the reverse strand, counting down.
CAGGAGGTGTCCATAATACTCAATTACAGTGGAAATCCGACGAAAAGGAATCTTTTCTCAATGGCTTGCTTGCAAAGGAAAATGCGGCTCTTTTTGAGGTGAGTGGAATCAAACTCAAGCAAGAGAAGGACAGCACTGGAAAAGACGTGATTATTAAACCATCTGGTACCATCAATTTTAAAATTGAAGTGGAGTTTCATACACGCATTTATGGCACTCAACTATCGTATTGTGGTCCGCTCATACCAAAAATATTGGCACGTTAAGGTGAGTGACACGTAGCGGCGGAAAATTGTTCAAAATAACATGGGTGTATTCCGCATACAGGCCCTTGGTGGATTGCCCGGTTGCCATAGGGGAAAATAGACCCATGGGGTGAGCACACGTGACCACCAGCCGCTAGAAGCAAGGCTGCAGGGGCGCAGGTGTCCCATAGCTTCATTTCGGCCATGCCGCCAATAGAGAGATCTGCCTTTCCTTCAGCAACCAGGGCGAATTTCAAACCAACAGAAGGTTTATGTAATACGCGACTGTTTTTCCCCATGCGTTGTGTCAATTTTTGGACAAAGGGTAAATGGCGGGCATGAAATCCCACAGCGATCAAACCGATGGGATTGTGTATGCTTTGAGAAATATCCAAGGCTGTGGTGCGACCTGTTGGCCCAACGCGTTCACACATGCAAAGATGTCGTTGTGAATGAAACTCGGCTCGCCACAAAACGTGAGAAGATGGCTGAAAAATAACCCCCATGCGAGGAATGCCTTCAATGGCTAAACCAATCATAATAGCGTAGTCTTGACCTCCTTGGGCGTATTCAGCTGTGCCATCAATTGGGTCTACAAACCAGATGCGTTTCGCATCTTGGGGCAACTGAGCCTGGGCATGACTCTCTTCAGCAATCACTGCGTCATGTGGAAAAACACGTGCTAACTCTTTACAAATCCACTGGTCAACGAGCAAGTCTGCTTGCGTAACAGGCTCTCCATGCGGTTTGTAATCCAGTTGAACTTGACCTTGCAGATTCAAGACCATCTGTCCTGCATGACGTGCCAACTGTTGAGCCACTTGCAACTCTTCATGTAAATCTACATTGGCGGCCATTTTCATGATGTGTTGTGTTGTTGCTCTCAAAGCCTTCTCATGTAGGTGCAGGAGATTGAGCGCTTAACACTTTTGTTCGTCTACGAGCAGAAACAGCCGATCGAGAGGATGCACGCGCAGGTCGCATGAGAACTTCTTGCAAAACCTCTGTAACGGTTTTTACCGGTTTAATGCAAATGCTTTTTCTAACGTTAGCTGGTATTTCTGTAAGGTCTTTTTCGTTTCGTGCCGGGAGAACGATGGTTTTAATCCCTGCGCGGTGTGCTGCTAAAACCTTTTCCTTAACACCTCCCACAGGGAGTACAAGACCTTGTAGGGTGACCTCTCCCGTCATAGCAACGTCGGGTCGAACGCGGCGATCTGTGAGCAGAGAAACCAGGGCTGAAATAATTGTGACACCTGCCGAAGGACCATCTTTCGGGATTGCTCCTGCTGGAACATGCACGTGAAGGTCTGTTTTTTCTAGCAGCGACGCTTCGGTTGTCTTTGCTAAGCCCAGTTGTGTTGCTTGGCTGCGAATCCAGCTAAGAGCTGTTTGCGCCGATTCCTTCATGACATCACCCAATTGTCCTGTTAGGGTGAGGGTTCCTTTACCACCCATTCGCGTTGCTTCCACAAACAGGAGATCTCCTCCTGCAGGAGTCCAAGCCAAGCCCGTAGCAACTCCGGGTAGCACAGTGCGTTCAGCAGACTCGTTGTAGAATTTTTCTGGTCCCAAGATCTGTTCCAATTTCTTTTCGGTCATGGTTTTTTTGCCAAAGCGTTTGCTTGACTTGTCCCATTTCGCTACTTCCACAGCAATTTGACGACAGGTTGCTGCAACTTGACGTTCTAAATTACGCACACCGGCTTCCCGTGTGTAACCCGTTGCCATGCGTGAAATAGTTGTTTGGGGAATGTGCAATATTTTGTCGGAAATACCATGCTCTTTTAATTGTTTGGGAATCAGATGGCGCACGGCAATGTTAATTTTTTCTTCTAGAGTGTAGCCAGACAGCTCAATGATTTCCATGCGATCACGAAGCACAGCTGGAATCGGTTCGCTTTGGTTTGCCGTGGCAATGAACAGAATTTTTGACAGATCAAAAGGAATATCTAAGTAGTGATCACTGAACGTATGATTTTGTTCTGGATCCAAAACTTCCAACAAAGCGGAGGATGGATCTCCTCGAAAATCATGCCCCACTTTGTCAATCTCGTCTAATAGAAAGACGGGATTGTTTGTGCCTGCCTTTTTTAAGCCTTGAATAATACGACCGGGTAGGGCGCCGATGTATGTGCGTCGGTGACCGCGGATTTCAGCTTCGTCCCTTACGCCCCCTAAAGAAATACGGTGAAAACGCCGATCAAGGGCAGAAGCAATAGAACGACCCAAAGAAGTTTTGCCTACACCTGGAGGACCTAAAAAGCACAAAATAGGACCTTTCATGTCCTCTTTTAGTTTTCGTACAGCCAGGTATTGAATGATGCGGTTTTTAATTTTTTCTAAGCCATAGTGATCCGCATCTAATCGCTTCATGGCATGACTGAGGTCTAGGTTATCTGCGCTGGTGCGATTCCAGGGCAGTTCGGCCAACCAATCTAGATATGTACGGGCAACGGTATATTCGGCTTGACTCGGTTGCATGTGACGCATGCGGCGAAGTTCGCGTTGAGCAGCTTTTTTGCCTTCTGGAGATAAACCAGCTTGTTCCAAACGTTTTTGCAGTTCTTCCAAACCGCTTTCTTCATCTTCTCGTTCACCTAACTCTTCTCGGATTGCTTTGAGTTGTTGCCGGAGATAATACTCTCGTTGTGTACGACTCATTTCTCCTTTGACCTGGGTATTGATTTTGTTGGAGAGCTTGAGAACTTCATGTTGCCTATTCAGTAGCCGAATCACCCGGTTAAGACGCTCTTTGAGTTCAACAGCCTCCAGAATCTGCTGCTTTTCTTCGATGGTTGCATCCAAATTTGCTGTGACCAGATCGGCCAAGTGCCCCGGCTCGTTAATGGAATCTAACAGCTGCTTTGCCATCACGGGGATTTCAGGTAGTAGATCAATCACTTCTCGAGCTGTGTTGCGTAAATTCAAAGTCAAAGCATCTGTTTCTAAGCTGCTAGACGATTGATCTTGTAGGGGAGAAATTTGGGCAGAAAAAAACGGATCCGTTTGCGTGAAGCGATCGATGCGAAAACGGGCAATGCCTTCTACCACAGCGTTGAAACCATCTTTCCCTGAGCGCGCCAATTTAATGACCCGGGCAACTGTTCCAATCCGGTACAACTCTTTTTCACTGGGATTTTCCACTTCTGCAGTTTTTTGCGTGGCGATACCAAAGCACGTTTCTGTGCGAGCAACTTCTTCCATTAATCGAATGGTTTTGCTGCGGCCAATGGTGAGGGGCATCACTGCGCCTGGGAAAAAAACGCTGTTGCGCAAAGGCAAAATCGGCATTTCTTGTGGCAGGTCACTTAGCTTTCCTTTCGTTCTTCCTTGTCCCATCTAACGCTCCTTGTTCGCCTGCTTGCTTTTGTCAGCAACAAATAAGCTGTTAAAGCATGCGGCTGCTCTTATGATTGCAACAAAACAAGTTCGGTTGGTCAAGTAGCACTGTTCTGTCACGTCTCATATAAAGAACAATGACAAGCTCATGTTTTATTCCTTGCATAAAGAACCCCAAACAGGCGTAAAGTAGGGTCCATTGGATGTGATGCGGCGTTGGTAATTGCCATCCATTGTAGAAACATATATTTCTTGCTTGCCTTTTATCCGTGTAGAAATAAATGTGATCAGTCTGCCATCGGGCGAGGGATAAGGTTCTAAGTTGTCACCTTGATTTTGGGTAAGCGCAGGCATGAGTGTTGCAAATCTGTTTTTTTGTGCCTCTTGTCCTTGTGGTAAGCGAGCAACAAAAATGTCCATCTGTTTGGATTGTTGATCCCGAGCCACAAAGAGAAACCTTTTCCCGTGAGGGGGGATAAATCGTGGGGACAGCTGGAATGTTCCTTCGGCCACAACGCGCCGTGCGTTGGAACCGTCTGCATCCATGGCGTAAATGCGGGGACTCCCCAAGCGATCCGAAACAAATAAGATGCTTTTGCCTTGGGGGTGTACATGGATGGATGTGTTTAAGCCCAGGGCAAGTGGATTGAAAAAGGGCTTTGGTAAAACATTGGAAAAAGGCATGCCAAGACGGTAAAGATTGCTTTTGCCTCCCACGGGAGAATGCGTAAACGCGATATCGCCTGAGGGAAAACAAGAAGCCCCCATGCTCATGCCTGGTTGTTTGAAAATCACGAAACGTTGTTTTGTTCGCAAATCCATGCGCACAAGATCTGGGTTGTTGCGTTCGTAGCTTGTGTAAAACAGGCTGCATCCATCGGGTGAAAAAGAGGGCAAGACGTTGTCAAAAGATCCTTTTGTCAGTACCTGCAACAAGCTACCATCCATAGCAAGAAGCACCAACTGAGAAAACGGTTTTCCTGTTTTGCGATCAACAATTTTTTTCACTGCAACAATGGGATTTAAAAAAGAACCGGGATCGCCTGTGAAGTGCTCATGTACAAGACTAGCCAGAACTCGACCGGTGTGCTTGGAATTGGCTTGCGTCAATGTGTATGTAAAACGCCATGCGTTTCTTGCAGGTGAACCCATGTTTGACTGGACGGTCATGTTCACTTGTAGCTTACCGTCTTGGTTTTTTTGAAAATGCAGTGTTGCAAAGTTGATTGCGCGTGGGGTTTCTTGGAGCTGAAAAACACCACACAGGCTCAAATTCCGTTTGAAGGTGCGAAGCACCTGGTGGAACCATGCACGAGCTGGGCTTTGAAGCTCCAATGCCGAAAGTCCTGTTGTAT
>JBCCES010000055.1:0-7877 GCA_039030115.1 Myxococcota bacterium | reverse complement strand
CTCCACTACAACCGCCTCACGGGCAATACCTATACAGCTTCTTTATTTGAGAGCCTCGCCAGCCTGTTAGACACCTGCAAACAAGACCTCAGCAGCCGGCGCATTGGGTTTTTTGCCTATGGATCTGGCTGCATGGGTGAATTCTTTAGTGGCGTTGTCCAGCCGGGCTACAATAAGCATTTGCTTACGCAACGCCACGAAAATCTGTTGCATAACCGCACTCCACTCAGCTTTGCTCAGTATGAAAGTTGGTGGCTAGCTGCTCACAGTTTATACACCAGCGAAAACAGCCAAAATCACCTGTTTGAGCACAGCACAGCAAGCCCCTTCCGGTTGGCCAAACTGCAGCGACACAAACGCATCTATGAGTATAACGAGCCGGCCGAGAAGCCCCTTGCAGCAGCCGGTTGCCCAACAAGCATCAAACAGCCTGAAATCAACCCATAGTCTTCAAATCCTGTTTTGGTCAGAAGTGGCACCAAAAACCTCCTAGTGTAGAAGGCCCCCTACATAGAAAAACGCTGCAAGTTCAGTAGTAACTTGGTTGTTTAAATGCTGAGCAAAGGCAGTTACAAAAGCATTAAACGTGTTCACATGCTGCCCGAAACGATCCCGTTGCCCTTCGATTCTATTGTTTTGCATCATGTTATTACCCATCCATCCATTGTCAGGTTCTTGATTTCGTAAAAAATTGTCCAGCCGCCGCAATGCTCCACGCTCATCGGGTTGAATGTAGCCATCTGGTTGCCCTTGCAATATTGCCTGCGCCTGGCGAACATGAGCCTTAAATTCGTGTTGCCAATTTGTGTAAAAAGTCTGTGCTTTTGCATTTAAAAAGCGATATGCCACTACTGGATCGAGAGCCTGCAAAAATGCAACTAGTTGGTTCGCACCAACAACCCCTCCCGTCCTCTCTTGAAAGCTGCGCAAAACTGTATTGACCATAAAATCCCTTCTCTCCTGGTTTGCGTTATTGCCTTGACCAATGATCACATTGAGAAAGCTAAGAAAGTTGTTTTCAGCCGGCTGATGATTGTGCAACAGCAACACAGCTGTCGCAAAATGGAGTTTTTGCTGCCCGTTGCACAAATCCCCTTGCAAACACCGGTTTGCAATGTCTGCTGCTAGTTCACCCATCGTTTGAAAGTTTCGCAGCTGCCCATAGGCTTGTCCTAAAGCATCGGTAAACTGGTCATTGTCAACTTGAGTTATATCGCCGCCATGATACTGCCGTGCAAAAGCATGCATGAGATGAAAAACAAATTCTTGGACTGAGTTGTTGTTCCGTATAGCATCCTCAAAACCTTGATACATCTGAGGTAAATCCCTCAAAGAATCCTGCAAGCGTTCGTGTTTAACAAAAATCCCTTGGGCAGTCTTACGCATAAAAGCAGCCACCTCAGCGTTTTGTTCTTCTCGCTGCCGTCGCTCTTCATCTTCTTGTTGCTGCCGATCTCTTTGACGTTGCTCCTCCTCCATTTGCTGGAACTCCATATTTTGCTGATCCATCAGTTGTCCATCCACATCGTTCGCCTCTCTTTGAGGCAGATTGGGCTGCTGGGGGGGAGGGTCTTGCGGCACCTCTGGTTGTTGGTGATTTGGATTGTGATTCGCCTGCAGTCCGTTGTTATTGGGGTTTTCATGGTCAAACTGTTGCTGCTGTACCGGTTGAGGTTGCGGATCAGGCCCGTTGTTCACGTTATTGTTGGCAATCGGTTCATGTGGTGGTTGTTGCGGTGGCGCCTCCTGCTGCGGACCCCTATTCTGCGGCTGCCGCGGGTTACCATCATCAGGGGGATCTTGTGGGGAATACTGCGATGGGGTAGTTAAAGCGGGCGAGCCCTTGCCACCGCGAGGCGATCGCTCCGCCTGATTGGGAAAACCTTGGGCACGGTTTGCGGCACCCGAATTTCGCGAAGTGTCTTTCTGAAAATAAGGGGGGCTGCTTGCGGGTTCCTCACTGGAAGAAAAACTGGGATTTATTAGGCCACAACCTCCCCCCACACTTGCTAAAACAATTACCATTATTCCTATAACGCATCTTTTCAACATAATTACCATCATTTTTTATAAAACAATTACTTCTTAAGTATTACACAAAAAATAGTTCCTGTCAATTCACAACTCTGCGCCCATGGGCAGGTATGTCGACAAATCCAGCACTATCCAACCCAAATTTTTGGCAAACACCAAAACAATCACTCCGACAAATGTTATCATCACAGCGGAGATTGCCGCTTCACTGCCCCATGCCCTGTAACCGTTTTGTTTCACCAGCTGCTTGTTACGCCGCAAAGCAAGCACCATGGCAGCAGGCAAAATCCCGTGCAATAAAGCTACGAAGGCACCTGCATACTCCAAAATGGTTACAAAAGCTGACTGTGTCACCCAAATCAGCAATAAAGGAGGTGCAAAAGTATATACAAGCGCTTGGAAACGACTCCGTACACCCAAACCATCTCGCAAAAAGTCCTGTAATCCCATCGAAACCCCCAAAAACGAGGTAACGATCGCAAGCAAAGTAAAAGCTGACATGGCGTTGCGCGCCCCAGCATGATCTCGCAAAGCAGCAGCCAAGGGGAGGTCTTGGTGCAATAGGTCGGCAAGACCATGCCGCCCATCGACGGGAACAGCTGCCAACACCACCAGTTCCAAAACAATATACACCACAAGAGGAATCAGGCTCCCCAACGCAATGCTTAACCGAATGCTACGGGTGTCTTGCTGTAAATAGTGCACAAGGCTCGGAACCATCACATGGTAAGCAAACCCTGTCATAATCACAGCCACGCAACCCCAAGCATAACGCAGATCGACATGCAACAAACGATGAAGCTGCACAAAGGGAAACACCGTGGCTAACATCATCACAAAGGCGACAGCAAGACCTATCATGAGATATCGATTGAGACGCTGCACACTGCCAAATCCAGTGCCCACAGCTGGAACACACAACACCAAAATAGGCCAGGGCAGCTGCCATGCAGGCAACGACCAGCCCCAAAACGCCTCTGTAGTCTCAGATACCAATTGACCACTCCCCTTCATATAAGCAGCCACCAATGTGTAAAACAGCAACAAAAAACTACACCAAGTCACCGCCTCGCCAAGGGGACCCAACGTGCTGCGCGCCATGCGCACCAGATTGACCTCTTGCTTGCCCTGCTGCGACATGGCCAGCGTGGTTTCAACCACCAAATCGGCGCACCACAACATGAGCAGCCACATGGCAACGAAAAACAGCACAGCAAGCGGGAACCCAACCAGCCCTGTCACCAAAGGCATCACCAACATACCAGCACCAATGCCTGTGCCAGCTATAAGGAGTGCGGCTCCCGCAACACGCTTCAACTGCATTGGATTCGACACATAATCAGACAAAAACAAACATTCATGCAATTCAGTATAAAACTGAGTTGTTGAACTGCACAATCTAGTCTGCTATTAAATGATAAGACAACAATGCTTGTTCTGTCAGACCAAAAGCAGGCTGGGACGTGTGACAAAACTCCTTGCCGGCTTTATGAAATTTGCCAAGGAATGAAAGAGCGTGCACATGTGTTGTGTTAAAGGGGAGAACTGATCATGCAAACAAACGTACAAGAGATCGCATCTGTAGACATCACCAAGCACCAAACCGACCTTCTGGTCATTGGTGTGGTTTCTCAACAAGAAAAACAGGGTGCAGACCCTCAACATATTGACCCTCCTTTGGCCAATCAATTAAACCAAGCGTTGGGAATTGAGCTTTCTACACAAGCCAAACAACAAGGATTCACGGGCAAAGAGGGTGAGCAATTTGTGGTGCACACCCTGGGAAAAATTCCAGCGCGCAGCGTGGCCTATGTGGGCCTTGGCCAACAAAACGGCGGTCAATCTTGCCCAGATACCTATCGACGATGGGCTGGAAGGGCTTGCCAATTGGCCAAAAAAATGCGAGCAGACCATGTGACTGTGTGTTTGCCTGCGCAACATCAACCCCCGCCATCTGGGTGGCTGCAGGCCATTTACGAAGGTGCCTTGCTCGCCTGTTATCGTTTTGATCGCTACCTTACCCAAAGCACACAGCCTCCCCATGAGGTGAAGCAATTCACTGTCTTGTGTGAGCAAACACAACCGGCAAAAGAGATTTTCGAGCAAGCAAGTGGTCTAGCACAAGGTGTGTGCTTGGCACGAGATTTGGTCAACGAAGGTGCCAATGTCGTCACACCCCAATCCCTTGCACAACAAGCAACTCAGCTGGGGGGAAATTTGGGCTTGCAAGTGGATGTACTCAACGAGCAACAGCTAAAACAAGAGCGCATGCACATGATGCTAGCAGTGGGCAGAGCTTCTAACGCCTGCACTCCACCGCGTCTCATTCGCTTGGCCTACGAGCCATCGGAAACACCTGCCGCGCAAGCCAAACGCATTGTCTTGGTGGGAAAAGGTCTTACATTTGACTCAGGTGGACTGAATCTCAAACCCACAGCCAGCATCCGTGACATGAAGCTAGACATGTCGGGGGCAGCGTGCGTTTTTGGTGCTCTTGTTGCGGCTGCTCGCATGAAGTTGCCCTACCCAGTGATTGGTTATTTGGCTTGTGCAGAAAACGGTATTGGTGCCCACGCATACCACCCAGGAGATGTTTTGCACTCGCGCAAAGGAATCACAGTGGAGATCGATAACACCGATGCAGAGGGTCGACTGGTGCTGGCCGACACCATCGACTACGCCTGTGAGCGCGACAAACCCCATGCACTGATCGACGTGGCCACACTGACAGGAGCTTGCATGGTGGCATTGGGCTTGCGCACAGCCGGGCTGTTTTGTAAAGACAGCTCGCAAGCGTCAACCATGTGCCGTTTGGCTAAAGATTGTGGAGAGCTATTCTGGCAACTGCCTTTAGATACAGACAACCAAATGGAGGATGAGCTCAAATCCACCGTTGCAGACACTAAAAACTGCGGCAGCCGCTATGGGGGCAGCAGCACAGCAGCCCTCTTTTTGCGCAAGTTTGTCCCCAACAGTGTGCAGTGGGCACACCTGGACATTGCGGGCCCTGCTTTTGCCCAAAAAGAGGAGGCCTACATTGCTAAAGGCGGTACCGGTTTTGGTGTGCGTACGCTCATCAGCCTTGTGCAAAACCAGCAAAAAATTTGGTCAAACGACTAACAATGGTGGCTCGGGCTTTGCCGTCTCACCATAACTCATCGTAAGAGAACAAGCTGTGTTATGCTGTCCTCAAATGAAGAGTGCAATGCCTCTACCGATTGGGATTCAGGAGTTTGCAGCCATCATTCAAGAAGGCTGCGTGTATGTGGATAAAACCCAAAACATCCACGAGTTGGTCACCGCTCCCAGGCGCCCCTACTTTTTATCGCGCCCCAGGCGCTTTGGCAAATCGTTGCTGATTTCTACTCTGGAGGCGCTGTTTCAAGGCAAAAAGGAGCTGTTTGAGGGCCTGTGGATCGGGCAAGAGGGCCGTTGGGACTGGCAACAAAAACACCCAGTCATTCGGCTGGATATGAGCCTCATTCCCAACGCTACTCCTGAAGAACTGAAAACAGGTCTAGCTACTCGCATGGCAGGTGTGATCCGCAAGCACAATCTGTCTATTGACTCGCATCAACACCCAGCTACCCTGTTGGAACAAGTCATTGAACAGCTGGCACAAGATAATCAAGTGGTTGTGCTCGTCGACGAATACGATAAACCCCTCGTGGATCACCTGGGCGGCAGAAATCCGCAACAACACGAGCAGCAGCTGAATATTGCCTATGCGAACCGCGATGTGCTGAAAAGCTTTTATACTGTTTTGAAGGGACAAGGCGCCTATTTACGCTGTGTCTTGGTCACGGGCGTGAGCAAATTTGCTAAGGTCTCCATCTTTTCTGACCTCAACAATCTCACAGACCTCACGCTGGATCGCAGCTGTGCCTCTTTGCTGGGTTACACGCAGCAGGAGCTAGAAACCTGCTTTGTGCCGCACTTAGAAAGGCTCGCCAATGAACGGAGCCAAACCCTGCAACAGCTGCTGGATGACATCAAGCACTGGTACAACGGCTTTCGTTTCTCAAGCGCCCCCGTGCAGGTGTACAATCCGTTTTCTACATTGCTGTTGTTGGAACAGCGGGAGTTTCGGGCGCACTGGTTTGTCACTGGCACACCGTCGTTTCTCACCAAACTGATCCAGCACAGCGACGATCTACAACCCAACGAGCTTGCTGGCGCTATCGTGTCGCAGTCGGCCTTTGAAAGCTATGAGTTTAAACAGTTGCACGAGCACCTGCTGCCCCTCATGGTACAAACAGGTTATTTGACCATTACGGATTACGACCCCGCCAAAGACAGCTACTGCGTCGATTTCCCCAACAAAGAGGTGCATAGGGGGTTTTTGGAAAACCTCATGGAGACCTACAGTCACCTGAGTCGGGGCAAGGCCATCACCGACCTAGACCGCCTCACCAACGCCCTGGCTCAAGATGACCTGCCGCAGTTTTTTATGGCCTTACGCCGCATTTTGGCTGGCATTCCCTACTGGCTACATGTGCCCCTAGAGCGCTACTACCAAACGGTGTTTTACCTCATTCATCAACTGTTAGGCTACAGCGTGCATACGGAAGTGTGCACCCATGTGGGGCGTGTCGATGCGGTGATCGATCTGCCGCAACACACCTACGTGTTTGAGTTTAAGTTGGAGCCCGGCAACCCAACGCCCAAAAAACAGGTGGCCGAAGATTCCGATGCACTGGCTCAACTGAAAAGCCCTGTTCGTCAAGACGAGCTTGCGGCTCAGCTGAGCGAAAGCCACGCCAAGCTGGCGCAAGCAGCCCTGCAGCAGATCAAAGACAAGCAGTATCATGCCGCGTACTTAGGCAAAAACAAGCCGGTCACCCTTGTGGGATGTGTGTTCACCATCAACACCCTGCAGGGCCAGCCCGTTCGACAAGCCACCGCCTGGGTGAACGAGCAACAGTAAGGCCTTACATCAACCAGCTGCAAATAGACCATTGCGGGCCCTGCTTTTGCCCAAAAAGAGGAGGCCTACATTGCTAAAGGCGGTACCGGTTTTGGTGTGCGTACGCTCATCAGCCTTGTGCAAGACCAGCAAAAAATTTGGTCAAACGACTAAAAATTAAATGAAGAAATAAAAACAGCATCTTTTTTGTTGTTTTTATATGATAAAAGAAGTTTTGTCTTACCTCTCTATTCTCGTGTTCTGGGCCACTTTGGCCTCTTGCCAATTGTTAGAAGAGGGGATGCCTTCATCCCTACATCCTCTAGCAGAGTTGAGTGCTGTAGGAGCCCCTATCCGTAACTTGGACTCTTCATCTACAGAAAAAGTCAGCTTTTGTGGCGACGGTATTGTAGATGACTTCAATGGTGAACAGTGCGATGAAGGAAACGTATTCACACAAGCCTGCTCTTACGGAGAGACCTCATGTAGTGTTTGCAATGAAAAATGTGAAAAAGTTACAGGAAGCACCAGTTTCTGCGGTGATGGCATTGTAGATGGTTTTAACGACGAAGAGTGTGACGAAGGATTGATTCCATCTACAAATTGCAGCTACGGAGAAGCATCTTGCAGCGTATGTAGCGGAAAGTGCAAACAAATTGCTGGTCATACCAGTTTCTGTGGCGATGGAGTGATTGATCCGCAAGAAGAACAATGTGACGATGCAAACGCTATTACGGAGTCTTGTCCCTACGGAGCATCCTTTTGCACCGTATGTGGCGACAGGTGCCAAATCACTGCTGGAGCCACTAGCTTTTGCGGTGATGGCAAGGTGGATACTGAAAGAGAGCAGTGCGATGACGGCAACGCTGCGGATTTCGACGGTTGTAACACATCGTGCAATTTTGCTCCTGAAACTTTTGGCGAAGTGGGGGCGGCT
>JBCCES010000054.1:0-7893 GCA_039030115.1 Myxococcota bacterium | reverse complement strand
AGTTTTCACAGCAAGCCCTGCACTGTTTAAAAACTGCAGCTTCCATGACTTTGCAGATTGATTTTCCACAGAACACAAATATGAACACAAGACCCACAGAGAAAACCTTCTCACTAAGCCCAATAGTGGAGGAACCTCCGGTTACAGAAGCAAACATAGTTGCGACGAGTGCAAACGTTCCAATCTTCCGATCCCCAATTGCAAAATCCTTGAAACTATCTGTTTTGCGACCGAAATAGATGCCCACAGCAAGCGTGGCAACCATGTAAATGCCAACAATGGCAAGATCAAGCTGACTCATTTAAAAAACCTCCGTGAAATAAAACAAATGCCGATTCAATAGAATGGGTGAAAAACTCTCCTGATATCGGCGTGTTTCAACCTTTTGTTCCTCATTCAAACGTTGAATATTCAATCTGTCAAGAGGATTCTCTACTAAAATTGCACTTCAATTTTCAATTATACTCTCCTACTAAACAAAACAGACGGCATGTGAAAGTTTATTCCCCTGCGTAAAAACGACCGCTTCAACACACTCATATGCTGTGTGGCAAACACCTGTTAGGTTGCAGAAGGAGTTGGCATCAAGCTGCTGCCGCCATCTACAGTGAGTACTTGCCCTGTGATGTAAGAGGCGTGTTTCACAAGAAACATCACAGCTGCAGCAATATCCTGTCGTGAACCGGTGCGCTTGAGGGGAATCCAGTCTTGTACCTTACCGAGTCGAGGCGAGGTCAGCTGAGCAGAAACCAAAGCAAATCCTAAGGCAACAGCATTGACCCGAACATGAGGAGCAAGCTCCACTGCCAAAAGATGCGTGAGGGTTTCAAGAGCACCTTTGCTTAAAAAATAGGCTGTGCGATGGGGGTAGGGTCGATGAACCATGCTATCAAGCATGCAAATGACATGGGGGTTAGAAGATTTTCGTAACAAGGGAAGAAGACGTTGACAGAGAAAAAAAGGTGCCTTGACATTTACGGCCATGACATCGTCGTATAAACGCTGTGACGTATTCTCAAAATCACAGCACGGAAAAACAGAAGCATTGTGAACCAAAATATCGAGTGTCGGAGCAAAAAGAGAAACCTGTTTGCACAATGACTGTACTTCCTTCTCATTGGAAAAGTCTGCCAACACTGCCAGAGATCTTTTTTCTGACTGCATCACACGATCCCTTGTCTTGCACAACTCATCCCAATTGTTTTTTGCATGCACAACGACGTCAAACCCTTCTTGTGCCAAAGAGATAGCTATAGCTCTGCCAATGCGTTCAGAAGCGCCTGTTACCAATGCAACGCACACCGGACTTTTCTCCACAGATAAACCATCCATAAAACCAATGCATTGGCCAATAAACCCGGTAAAGTAGGTGCAATAGATGTCACTTCTAAACATGTTTGTTGCCATCCCCACGTGGTCAATGCACCGGCTGTTGCTGCCAAACAGAAGGCTTGCACACCCAAACGATACCCAAAAATGCCCGCAAATAGTGGTGGCAACACAATGGGGACCCAAAAGCTCAAAGAGGCTAACAAAAGACCGACGATGCTTTTATATGAAATAGCAGCCCACATAGATCCAAAACCCAAAATCAATGTAGCGACCCGCATCCAAATCAGCTCTTTATCATCGGGCATAGCTACCCGGCGCAACGGCTGCACCACATCATGAACCAACGAAACAGCAGCAACGTGTAAGTAGGAATCGGCTGTAGACATGGTAACGGCAAACAGACTGGCAATTCCCAGACCTTTCAAACCAAAACCAAGCCAGGCATCCACAGCATGAGGCAGTGTTAAAGCGGGATTCAATTGGCTGTTTGTCGCCACCATACCCAACGCAATGAGTGCAATCAACACGCTCAAAATCACCTGAACAACGGTTGATACCAACATGCAATCGCGGGCTTGGGCAGCATCTCGGGTCATTAACAACCGTTGCACATAGGCAGGCCCCAGATAAGGAATGGCCATGAGCACAAAAACGGACAAGTGCTTTTGCCAATCTGGCCGACCAAGCACTGTGAGATGGCCTGAGGGAACATGCTGGAATAAAGCGTGCAATCCCCCTGCATGTGCAATGGCCTGATAGGCCAACAAAGGCAAGGCCATTGCCAAAACGGCAAACTGCCATATGTCTGTGGTGGTAACAGAACGAATACCTCCAAGACAGGCATAAATCACAACCAGTCCGCAAGCAATTGCAATGCCCGCTTCAGCAGAAAGAGGGAAAAAAGAGTGAAACACCATGCCCATTGCACCCATTTGAGCTCCTACAAAACCTAGACTGGCTGTTGCCGCAGCAATTCCTGTGACGACACGAGCCGGCTTGCCATACAATGTGTTCATGATTTCGCCAACAGACAACTCCCTGTCAAAGCGTCTTCTCATGGCTGGCGCAATCCATAATGCCGTTACAAACCGACCCAAAGCCAGACTGAGCCCAAACCCGCTCACGAGCCAGACCAGACCCTCTGCAAAAATTTTCGATGCCTGTCCTATGGTGGTGGCCCCTCCTACTACCGTTGCAAACAGGGCAACAGACAGAGTCCATGTGCTGTATTGTTTGCGATCCCCTAAAACATACTGCTGCACAGTAGAAATGCCACGGCTGGTGAAAAGTCCTATCAAAAGCGTTGTGCAAAAGTAAAGAGCAACAACAGCGGCATCTACATGAGCTAATCTATTCATTGAAAACCATTTTATTGAGAGTCACACGCTGTACGCAAGGCCAAAGCCCTGACTTGGCCAACGAGATACAGTGAACCCGTAACAAGAACGCAAGCGTTGTTTCTTCTGGCCCAGTTGGTCGCCGCCACCAACGCAGAAGTCACGCAGCCAACAACTTGCACACCCGACACACCGTGTTGCATCAACACATGGGCTACGGCATGAGAGGATAAGCAGCACTGCAAAGTCGTTCGAGGGGACACTGCAAACAGACGCAATATGGGTGGCATATGTTTTTGCCACACCTTTACACAATCCGCAAGATTGTGCCCTCCGCTAAATCCTACAATGGCAACCAAGGGCCGATTGGCAAGGCGGTTGTCTCGCTTTAAACAGGTAGCCAATTGCATCAAAGCCCCCGCATTATGAGCGCCATCGAGCAATACAGGGGCCTGCCCTACACGAAGCCACTCATAACGACCGGGCCATACAGCCGTCTGCACCCCCCGTTTACGTACATGTAATTGAGGAACCAAATCCACCGTGGTTAACAACGCGGATGCAACGGCTGCGTGAGTGTGTTGGTGACAACCAAAAAGAGCTGGGCGGCAACGGGGTAAAATGATTTTGCTGCTCCAATGCGCTTGCACGTGATCATGGCATTTAGACAACCGAATCTGTTTGCCCACCTCAAACAGCTGTGTTTTGACAGCTCGTGCTTTATCACGCAACACGCAAGAGATCTGCGGACTTTGAGGACTCGTAATAATAGGAACTCCCTGCTTGAAAATCCCCGCTTTTTCTTGAGCGATACGTGTCAGGGTTTTTCCCAATAGATGCATGTGATCGTATGAAATAGATGTGATGGCGCAGGCGTGGGGTTTGACTGCTGTCGTTGCATCTAAACGTCCTCCTAAACCAACTTCTAAAATGGCCACTTGCACGCGCTGATGCGTAAAAGCAAGCAAAGCCATTGCCAACAAACGCTCAAACAAAGAGACAACCGGTTTGACATATCGCGCCTCTCGTTGCACTTGGGCATAAACTTGACAAAAAAGATGCTCAGAGATGGCTTCACCATTCAACACGATGCGCTCTCGCATACAACTTAAATGGGGACTGGTAAAAACTCCGTACGGTATACGTGCCTGCCTCAGCATAGAGCCTAAAAAGGCACACACGCTGCCCTTACCGTTGGTCCCACCCACTTGCAGAATTGTCATCCCCCTGTGGGGGTCTAAACGATGCAATAGCTGTTTCATGGGATCCAAGCTCCACCGCGCTTGAGTTAGCGGGTAGGCATAAGTGAGCAAATCATGCATGGCATGCAGATACTCCCTGCTAGGTTTTCTATGAAGATTCACCAATTCCTTCCTTATCATAACTACTTCTGCATTGCGTAGCACGTTTTCATATAGCATCGCCGAGTTTGATTGGATTTCACAACGGGGGAATTTAGCAAGGGCATTTTTATGACAAGATCCCTTTACGGCAAGGGTCAACAATGCTATTACTGCAACAAAGCGCCAAACACCTTTTTGGGGAATTTCTTGCTGCTAGTATACAGCAAGCATGTCGTTGCCGCTGGAATGGTGTGGCTTGTGGTAAAGAATGTGAAGTTAACTGTTTTATGTTTCAATCGCTTGGTTGTTGTTGCTGGGCTTGTTGTTGCTCAAGCGACTTGGGCTGCACCCCCTTCAAAACCGCAACAAGGGGACAACTCCCTACCTCCTCTACCGCCCTCTGTTGACTCTATACAACAACGAGAAAAACTAAACGCCCAAGCAAGCAATTCTCCTGCCGTTTCATCAGACGAACTGAAGCAAACTATTCAACAAGAGGTCTCTCGACAATTAAGCCAACAAAACCAACCCGCTGCTTCAAATGCATCCACTCAAGCTACGAAACGTTGGGATAAGCCAAAGGATTCTCATCTGAATTTCCTACAAATGGGAGGGTATTTCCGCTTTCGCAGTACATTTTCCCACCGCTGCGACCTAGGAACGTTTATCCCACAACAAAACGGTGAATTTGGTTACGGTACCTCTCGTTGCCTTCCTCCCTTGTCCGTTTACACTACGGGAACAGACGATGAAGTCGATGCGAGTAAACAATCTCATGCACTGTTTTCCACGGACATGCGTTTTCGCTTGGATCCCACGTTTCACGTCTCTGAATTTTTGCGGGTGCACCTCACGGTAGATGCACCAGACAACTTAGTACTGGGATCAACCGCAAGTCGCTTAGCCTTTAAAAACACGTTGCAATCGGGGTCTATTTCTTTCCTGAGTCACTCCCAAGCCCCGCCAATTGTAGGCATCAACAGCGAGTACGCCTCTGTACAACTCAAGCGCGTGTGGGCAGAAGCCTCTACGCCCATTGGAGAGCTACGCTTTGGTCGCATGCCCATGCATTTTGGTTTGGGGGTGTTGTACAACGCGGGAGAAGGCATCAACAGTGACTTTTCCGATACCATCGACGGCATCTTGTTCGCCACCCGTTTCGGGCCTATACACGTTGTTCCATCCTATTCCATTGCCTTTACAGGGCCTGCAGCAAGCATTCAGGGCCACCAATCTTCAACACAAGCCCTCACTTTCGATGCTGTCAACGAGCAAGGCCCTCGATACGACCTTGACCCGAAAGACAACGTCCATGTGGCTTCCTTGACACTGGGCGGCATTGCCGGGGATCAAGAGACGTTTGACCCTCTCTCATGGGATGTGGCATTGCTTTATTATGGCTTGTTATTGTCGTACCGAACCCAAGCTTTAGACATTCACGGCTACACAGCTCCTCACAGCGACAAATCCCCCGCAGATTTGAGCAACGAATTGCAAAACAGAAAAGGCCATGCCGGTTTCGGCTCACTCTTTTTACGAAGTCAGTGGGGGAGCTGGCACATGGGCACCGAGCTGGTTGGAGGAGTCGGTATTATCAATAATACAGCTGGCTTAAACCCAGATGAAACGACCGAATCACCCGGCTCTATGCGACTTCTCCTGGGAGGTGCTGCCTTAGAATTTGACTATGGATTTTTGCGAAATCGTTTGCGTATTGGTTTAGACGGAGGTTGGGCATCAGGTCGCTCCGACGGTGCTGGGTTTACAAGCGTCTCCTCCCAAGTCACATCTTTCTCGTTCAATCCCTCTTACAACGTCGATTTGCTGTTGTTTAAACGGGTATTGGGCAGCATGATGGGGGCAGGTTATGTGAAGCCCCACATCGGTTATTTCATCGATCGTTTCTTCGCGCGATTGGACATCATTCCCTCCTTTGCCAACACCGCCAGTTCCACCCCTGGCAACAGCAATTTCTTGGGACTGGAGTTCGACGCCACCGTCGCTTACCGCAGTATCAACAATTTTCATGCCCAGCTACAATACGGCCTGCTCATTCCTTTCGCTGCTTTGAACCATCCCGCCAGTCTCAACGACGAGCATCCGCAAATCTTTGAGCAGCACGGGCGTGCTAAGTTAGCACACTTGCTGCAACTCATGTTGGGGATTTCGTTTTGATCTTGTGATCTAAATCACTTGCAAAAGGAGTTATACACATGGATCTTTCTAATATGACTTCCGCCACGTGACTGACTCCATGCGACAACAGGTGCAACAGCAAGATCAAGACTGGCGCAAAAGCTAGACGAAGCTCTCAAAAAACAACAGGCTGCTCAGCAGGCGCGCTGGGCAAAGGCTTAGGTTTAACTGTTATAAACCACACCGTTTTGATGTCGCCGGCAGCGAAAGCTGCGCCAAAACAGGCAGATGATCCGAGGCTGTTTCCGCCTCTGTGAAAACACGCGCCTGCAAAACTTGGAATTGCTTTTCAACAAACAGATGATCCAACTGGCGTTCGGGTGTGTCAGAAGGAAACGTGAGTATATGGGGAGGGTCTAACGTAGCTTCTACATGAGGAGGCAGCTGAGCGCGTACGAACTCGATGGTGCGATCGGTTCTGTAATCGACGTCTGGATCCGCAAACCCTTTTTTGCGCACTGCTTCGGGAGGCGGGGCATTTAAATCTCCGCCCAACACCCAAGGAATCTGTAAAGATTGAACCCAGCTGGCTAGCTGCTCAGCTTGCTCATGGCGAGCACTTTGATCAAACGCCTCCAAATGAGCATTGACCACTGCAATGCGGTGACAACCCACTTGCAGCACAGCGGTTTGTGCTCCTCGATCGATGTATCCTAAATTGTACCAAAATGGGTTAGAACGAGGCTTTTCAAACACCAACCGAGAATGTTGCTTGATTGGGTAGCGAGACAAAATGCAATTGGCCGCTCGTATGCGCCCTAAATGATGGGCAGGTGTTTTCCACACAGGGTAGGGAAGATAGTTTTTTTCCCAAAAAATGCTACATGCATAGTACGGATAACGTGCTTGTTCAGCCAAAAAACGCGCTTGATCCACATACCCTGTGCGCGCCGAATGCAGATCCACCTCTTGCAGCAACACAACATCTGCCTGAGCAGCTCGCAACACGTGAGCCAGTTGTTGCAACTTTTGTTTCGCATAAGAAACACGACGCAAATCCCAAGGTTTGTCCTTGATTCCATTTGCATGGGCCATGTTATATGTCATGACGGCTAAATCGCCCTGAAACGAACCAGGCGAAGCCGCTTGAGGAGGGAACAAGGTATGAATAGGTAAATTGCGGCTCAATCTCGGTAAAGAGGGACCTTTGGCCCACCATATAAAGGCACTAACAGCCCCTACAACAGCTGCAGCAGACCAGCAAGACCACCGCAGTGTGCTTTTAACGCCCATGCCATTATGCTTGCGTAGATGCCTGTTCTACATGTGCTTTCTTATGAATCGGATCGATGCACGCTTGAGATTTTTTCCGTTTGCCATCACGTTGAAACCGAACAACACCATCTAACAAAGCAAACAGTGTATGGTCACGACCGCACCCTACATGTTTACCTGCACAAATGGACGTTCCGCGTTGGCGTACTAAAATAGTACCTGCTTGTACAAATTGACCATCCGCCCGCTTAGCTCCTAAGTACTTAGGATTGGAATCACGACCGTTTCGTGTCGACCCTTGACCTTTCTTATGTGCCATTTGCTCTACCCGTTTTTTATCTCAATGGAGTCAACACGCAGCCCTGTATATTTTTGGCGATGCCCTATGGTCTTGTGGTACCCCTTGCGACGTTTTTTATTAAAAACCCTAACCTTTGGACATTTCATCTACTCTTGAATAAAAGTGGATT
>JBCCES010000053.1:0-7966 GCA_039030115.1 Myxococcota bacterium | reverse complement strand
TTTCCTTGCACAAAACCAAAACTCGCTTTAAATTAGCTTATTAAAAGGAGAACAACATATGCGATTCATCACATTAATGCTCTTGTCACTGTGCCTGTGCGGCTGTGCTTCGACCAAAGCAAGTCATCAATCCCCTGTTGCGCATACACACAACAGTGTAGCCACCGTTTTGCTACCCGATGGCCAGTCTTTTGCTGCCAACAACATGAACACACTCGCTGTTTGGGCCAATTATGAAAAGCAGCAACCTGCATGGCAAGAAACCAAATTTTTAAATGCTGCTGCTAAGAGATCCACCTATCCTCTCTTTACGGCTGTTCGAGAGGCAGCTTTGCAATACTGGTCTTCTTTAAAAGGCAACGCTATCTCTTATGGTGATGCGGCTGGCGAACTGGTGTACCGACGCATGGCTGCTCATGCGTTGAATCGCTGGTATGGCCATCCTATTGCTTTTCAGCCCAAAGATATCGTGTTTACTGTTGGAGGAACCACGGCGCTGCACGCTATTTTTTTTGCGATTCATCACCTTTATGCAGCGAAAAAGATCGTAACTCCTGTACCGTTTTATCCTGTGTATACCGGATATCGAGCAGGCGGTTTTCGAAACCATTTGCACCTTGTAGACCTCAGCAACAGCGGCTATCGACTCACAGCACAAGCGCTGCAAGAGAGCCTTGCTGGCGTGGCGGCACATCAAATTGGCGCCTTTTTGTTTTGTGATCCAAGCAACCCGACAGGGTTTGCTGTTGATTTACAGCAGTGGCAGCGCATTGCCCAGGTTTTGGCGCAATATCCAGAGGTTCCAATTGTGCTTGATGAGACCTATGCAGCGCTGGCTTTCAACAACCAACACGGCTCTTTGCTGCAGGCCGCACCCGATTTGCAAAATCGCATTGTTTTGTTGCGCTCTGCCACAAAAGAGTTTGCTGCCGCAGGGGAGCGCCTGGCACTGGTGGCAACAAAACATGCTGCGATGGCTCAGAAAATAATCGATTTTACCGCAGAGCTTTATATTCACCCTCCTCGCTCTGCCCAGTATGTTTACGCGCATGCTCTGCAGGCATTTTCTCGCTCGCACAGCGCTGATCTGTCTCGCTTTTACCAAACAAGAAACAACTACGCCTATCAGCTGCTGCAACAGCGCGGCCTGCAGGTTAACGGTAAACCACACGCGACCTTTTATCTGCTTGCCAATCTCAAGCATCTTATGGGGCTGGCGCTGCACCCACAAGCAGCTCGTGTGTTGAGAAAAACCCATATCGATAGCGATGTGGCCATCGCTTACCATCTGCTTTTTAGCCAAGGAGTGGCCCTGGCCCCCCTATCGTTTTTTGGCCTTGATCCGCAAGCGGGTATTTTACGCATCACATGCTGTGATGATCAAAAAACTCTACAGATGCTCATCAATCGACTCCCTGCCGCTACAAACTCCTCCTAAATGCGGCTGCCAGCAGATCAAGGATTGTCGATGGCGCGTTATGAAATAGCAATTGTCTAAAAAGGAGCGCTCCGAAAAAAGGGTCGGCAAATGCAAAAATGATATACAACAGCGTTAATTCGGCATGACACAAGATTTTGTCTGCTCATAGTTGATAATGTGGCATCCGTTCACAGACTGTGTGGTTTTGCCGGCATAGATTAAAAACCCTTTGGCACAACGGTTTTCTGCCAGTTTCATAAAGGAGTTGACTCCTCGCAAAAACTCCATTTGCACTGTTTTTGAAGACTTAACTTCAATAGGAATTAATGCATGGCCTGCCTGAAAAATAAAATCAACCTCGAGCTGATGATGATCGCGATAGAAATACAGTTGATGGTCATACCCTTGATTGTAGCGGGTCTTCATGAGCTCAAGAAAGATCAGATTTTCAAACAGATAAGGGCGCATGGGGTCGCGATCCATCTGCTTGCTATCTTGGATGCCTAATAAATAAGCGGCCAGACCCGTATCTGTAAAGTATATTTTTTGGGATTTCACTATGCGTTTACCAAAGTTTTCAAAATAGGGAGAGAGGCGTACAATAATATGAGAAGCTTCTAGTACAGAAAGCCAATGTTCAACGGTTGTACTTGATATTCCTAGTTCACCGCTCAAACTGTTTTTGTTCAACAGCTGGCCAATGCGACCGGCAGCAAGTTTCATAAACCTTTGGAAATTGGCAGAGTCTTTGACATGAATGATCTGCGCCAGATCACGCTCGACGTAAGTTTGAAAATAGTTCCGATAGGCGATATGAGGGTCTATTTGATTGACAAGCACGCCAGGGTAGAAACCGGAAATAAGCTGTGCATTGATATCAGGCGGTGGGGAGATGGTTTTGAGCTCTGACAAAGTTAAAGGCAGCAGGTAAAGCAAGGCGGTACGCCCTGCGAGAGACTGGCTGACCTCTTGCTTTAATTGCAGCTGATGGCTGCCTGTTAAGATGAACAGCCCTTTGCGCTTGTCTTGATCAACTTGTGATTGCAAATAGGAAAGCAAAGCAGGGACACGCTGTATTTCATCGATAATCGCACCATCTGGATACTGCTGTAAAAAACCTCTAGGGTCCTGGGTCGCAAGCTCACGGGTATCAATTTCTTCTACATTTGCATAGGGTTTCTTGGGAAAGCACTGTTGTACCAAGGTTGTTTTGCCTGACTGGCGTGGACCCAATAGTGTTACAATGGGATATTGTGTTGCCATGACCTCAAGCACATCGGCCATTTCTCTAAGTATCATCCCATTGTCCATCCAATTACAGCAGCCAGTCTCATCACTTTTGGCACAATTTTATGAAATATTCAAGTTCAACTGGAATATTTCATCCCATAGCCGGTTTTTATCCCATTGTCTTAGACGCAGTAAAAAAAGAGGTGTCTTTTTACCTGTACCGCACAGCATCTACAACATGTGCTATAATTGCTCGTTGTTATCGCCATAGCCTATGCACGCCCTGACTCTATCGCTCCTGATCTGCCTGACGATCAATACAGCTGCTTTTGTACCCGCCTATGTGCAGCAGACCGATCGCCTAACAGACATCTGTTACGCGCTGACCTTTGTTGCTGTTGCCTGTTATGGCGTGTGGCAAAAGGGCATCAGCCTGCCCAAGCTCACTTTGCTGGCGATGATTTGTTTGTGGGCTCTGCGGTTGGGTACATTTTTATTTATCCGTATCCACGAAACAGGCGTAGACAGACGCTTTGACGACATACGTAACAACCTGCTGTACTCTGGTGCATTTTGGCTATTGCAGGGTGTGACGGTGTGGATTGTCATGCTGCCCAGCACACTGTTTTTCGCCAACCGTGTCAAACGCATTTGCCCTCTGGCATACATAGCAGTGGCACTGTGGCTTGTTGGTCTGATCATTGAAACAGTTGCGGATCAACAAAAGTATCGATTCATCACAGACCCAGGCAACAGCGGCAAATGGATTGATAGCGGCTTGTGGCGCTACTCGCGTCATCCCAATTACTTTGGCGAAATCCTGGTATGGACAGGCATTTACGGCTACACCCTGTTTGGCCTCAATACCACGCAATCGCTGGTGGGTTTGATCAGTCCGGCGTTTATCTCGTTGCTCCTTATTTTTGTGAGTGGCGTTCCACCACTTGAGAAAAAAGCAGACCAGCGCTGGGGCAACAACCCACAATACCAATCTTACAAAGCGAAAACAAACTTGCTCATCCCATGGCCACCCAAAAAAAACAACAATAATACATCTACAAGATGACGAAGTTATCAAAAATTATTACTGTTTACGACACCATGCAGCAAGGCTATCAATACAGATTGACCGAACCGGTAGGAGAAAACTTTCATCCTGATTTCAAACCCCAGCTCACCCCCAAACAGATGCTTGCACTAGGAGTATTTGGAGGGTGCTACATGACCGATTGCCAACAAGAGTTCCCAAAAGATTGGTTCACCCATGCCAAGCTCTCTGCCAGAAAACCCAATCATGCCCTCAACTATTTTGGTGTCCGCGCATCGCAACCCCTACAAATATGGCGCGACAAAGGTTGGATCAACGAACAGCACGATCCGCGCGGCTGGTTTCAGTGGTATTGCCGCTACACCATGGGCCGCAGATTACCCGAAGAGGACGAACGCCAGATCAAACGGTGGCGGGCAGTTCGGCGACACGTTGCGCAAATTCAAAAACATTGCAAAAAATGTGACCTCACATGCCGCCCTCGACAAAGACAAGTCCTGTTGCACTGGGCTTACGATGCAAGAAAAATATAGAGGAGCTTTGCATCATGCTGTTGCAGTCGACTCACAATCGATGTGCTTTCTAAATGAGGAAATAGCATCGTTATTCTTTCTTAAAATAAGGATCACATGATGAAGTAGTAGCTGCGCCGTTTTTTTTACCCCAAACTTCCCTATTCTACTATATGTGAGTCCTCATGGTTGACAAAGTAATGTAAAAGTGTCACATTGCATTGTTGTTAGGATATCGAGAGAGGTAAGCATCATGGCAACGAAAAATCCCAGAATCAATGTCACTTTTGAGGAAAGAACATCAAGCGCATACGCGCACAAAAAAATGCCGCAAGGCGACATCTGCCGCGCGGTCGGGCTTGACCGTGCCCAAATGAGTAACATGGAAGCCAGAAAAGGCAATTCCACCCTTGCTACCATTGAGAAAATCGCCCAAGCGTTGGAAGTGTTCAGCGACGAGCTTTTGAAGTAGATATGACAAATGGGAAAATTGCTGTAGTTAGCGGTGGCTCTAAAGGGCTAGGAAAAGCGTTGTGCGATTTGCTGCTGGAGCAAGATTGGTGTGTGTACACAATCTCACGCTCTCCCAACAAATTTTCTGAGCAAGGGAAACACACGCATATAACTTTTGATTTCACGTCCGAGCAGTCCATAAAACACGTATGCGATTCTATTACACACTTAAAAATCGATTTGTTGATAAATAACGCGGGCATTGCCTACACTGAAAAGTATGACAATGTGTCAATCAAGAATGATTTTAGGAGAATTTTTCAGGCCAACTTCATGAGTGCTCTCACTCTTACGCTTGCTTTGGAGAATAAATTGACGAACGGAACTGTCATCACGATATCGTCCGATCTGTCGTACATACCTGTTGAGGGTTTGAGCCTATATGCAGCCTCAAAGAGTGCCTTAAACGCATGGTTTGCATCATATGCTCAGTCGAAGACTGATGTGCGATTTATAACTATGATACCGTCAATGATTGACACGTCCATGCTTAAAGTATTACTTGGGGAAGCGTATGATCGATATAAAGATTCTATGATGAGTCCAGAAAATCTTGCACAAAAAATTCTCGATATTGGAAGTGACGCATCTATCAAAACGAACTCTGAGATTTTTATTGCTCATCCTAAAATGACTCATACTCCCCAAGAACTACTTGGCAAGAAACTGTTTTGGGAAGTAGAAAGTAGGTCGTGAAGAAACCAACGAATATCGTGCTTATCGGTCTCGGAAAGCACTCAATGCGAACGTACTGGTCTTTCCTTGAGCTACTGCAGGATCACTCGTCGTTTTCTGTTGTGGCCCTTGTTGATCTTGTATCGTCCAAAGGAACCATCGATGGGTTTATTGAAAAGTCACGTGTCAAGCCCAAGGAAATTATCCTTCTAGAAAACAAGAGCGGTAAGAGTTGTCGCCAGGCAGTAGCGCAGCTTAATATGCTACATGAAAAGGAAGGAGTTGATAAGGTTGTCATCGCAACGGAACCGTGCTCGCACAGCGCATACATTGATTGGGCAATATCTTGCAATATCGACACGCTCGTTGAAAAACCAATCACTGCTGTAGTTAATATAAACCGTGATAAAGATCACGCAAAGAAGATCGAACGGTATGTTACCGAAATTGCCGCAAAAGATATTCACGAGAAAATATCTGTGCAAACACAACGTAGGTATAATACTGCATATGCTTTTGCATATTCGTATGTGAAGGATTTCGTCAAAGAGTTCAGTGTGCCTATTTCGTTTTTGTCGGTACATCAGGAAGACGGCTTATGGAACAGTGTCAATGAATTCCTAACGGAAGAAGCCCATCCGTACAAGTACGGATACGGAAAGCTCATGCATTCGGGGTATCACTATATCGATCTTTTCTGCTGGTTTGCCCACCTCAATGAGTTGCTAGAGGGCAAGAAATGGGCGGATGAGATGAGTTTGGCAACAGAAGTTTTTAGGCCGATTGATCTTGCAAACCAGTTACACAATTTTTCTCATTTGTCCGAACCCTATGTTCAAAGTGGTGTGGACATACCCGAAACCCTTGGAGAAATTGACTGCTATAACAGCGTTCAATTCAAAAAGAACAGCCTCGCTGTTTTGACTGGACGGATAGACATGGTGCAAAACTCAGTATCTTCTCGCAGCCATTTCTCCGATACCTACGCAGGTAAACATCAAGCTGGCGCATGTAAATATGAAGAAACATCAATCTATGTTGGACCATTGCTCAAACTGAAAATATTCACTGTTAGCGAACGCAGTGCGAATGCTTGGGAATATCACTTCAAGGTGGAAATTCAAAGGAACGCGACTTTGGTTGGTGGAAAGGAGTTTGATGTGCTTGATTTCAAACTGGAATGCGGCACCGTGTACAACCCAACTCGTCCATGGACGCCAAATCAAGCTGCTCGTTTTGTGTTATTTGGTGCTTTCCTTTCCGGCCGAGAAAATATTTCAAAAATCAAAACGCATGTAGAAAGTAATCGCCTGTTGTCGCTTATGTACCAAAATATCGTCGCGGCTCACAACGGCGAATTGCCGTATAGTAAGATTTCGCTATGAAGGAAAAAGAAATCTCAGGTGGCCGGATAAATAAGGTCGCAGCTCAAAAGTCGAGCATCAGCAAAACGTATCAAGAAGGAGGTATCGTGAAAGGGTTAGGTTTATCTGCACGACAACGATGGGAAAACGAAGCCGTGGCACTCTCTACATATTCTGATGTTTATTTTGAGCCGTTGCGCGTACCGAAGATTATTTCTACCGATGAGCAGACACTCACCACAGTCATGGAGCGCATACATGCGAGACCTATTGAGGATATCGTTAGTCGTGACGCCTCATTCTTAACAAAAGAACGGGCGGTAAAACTTGCTCGTGTCCTGGAGCAGATACATGCTCTTAAACAGGAAACTAATCCTGGTCTCTACAAGAAATACCTTGCGACTTTTCATGTATATGTACAAAATGCGTCTGAAATTTTGCGGAGAGCAAATATAGATCCTGATAGGCCCAAGGCATGGATGGCCGGGGCACTATCAGGACTAAAGGCTCATGCAGAAGTGGTACCTGTCCATACAGATTTTTGGTTTGAAAATATTTTAGCGGACGATGCTGACAACTTTTACGTTATTGACTGGGAATTTTATAGCACAGGAAGCCCATACGAGAACTTGGGCGTCTTTTACATGAATGTTAACGAGCACTTTTCTGAATCACGGGATTTTTGCGACACCTTTTTCCGCGCATACGATCCAGGTGTTGATGTGGAACTGGTCCGTGCTTTTTGTGTCTACCGATGCCTGCGCCTATTGTCACACGTTGATGTCGAAGACTACGAGCGAGAACCACTAGAGCGGCCGCATAGCTTTAAGGAGCTCGCGAATATCGTTCGAGAGAATATATCGCGCTAATATGCGCCTCATGCGATACACTTGTGCTGATGCGAGAAATTGAGGTCAAGGCACAGTTGCGAGATAGAAAGGCGGTGCTACAAAAGCTTGCCGAGCTTTTGAAGAGCAAATCTCTTCGATAGATAGGTTTGGCAGCAGCTGCAGTGCGGCGCGACGGTGTCGATTTTTTGCGTGGCATTGTGGAGCGTGCGGGTCAACAGGGGGCGTTAAAAGAGGAGTCATTGAGTTAGCGGCCGCCGACAATCTTATGTTCAAGCTTGGCTAAAAGTTGTGTGATGCGTTGTTTGGATAGGTGCGTGATTTTGCCGACCTGCTCCAGGGCTAAGCCCTCTTTG
>JBCCES010000052.1:0-8272 GCA_039030115.1 Myxococcota bacterium | reverse complement strand
GCAGGTGCTGCATGTGGCAGATGTCAACGATTTGCCCGCCGTGCGCAGTGCGCTGACAGAGGCCAAGCAGTCTCAAAAGCCCTGTCTCGTTGTGGTCAATAGCCACATTGGCTATGGCTCGCCCAACCGACAAGACTCAGCCAAAGCGCATGGCGAGCCCCTGGGAGAAGAGGAGGTACGCCTGACCAAACAGGCCTACAACTGGCCAACCGATAAACACTTTTATCTGCCCGATGGGGTACAGCAACATCTAGCCGATGGTCTGGGCAGGCGTGGAGCCCAACAATACACACAATGGCAAGAACAGTGGACGCGCTACCAAACAACCTACCCGCAGCAGGCGCAACAGCTTCACTGTTTGCTTTCAGGCAAGCTGCCAGAAGGGTGGCAAAACAACTTGCCCCAATTTGACCAAGCGATTGCCACACGAAACGCGTCAGGGAAAGTACTCAACACACTGGCAAGCAACATCCCTTGGATGGTGGGCGGCTCAGCAGATTTGGCCCCCTCCACCAAAACCTGGCTAACGTTTGACCAAGCTGGCGTGTTTCATTCTCCAAACACATCTCACACAAACTCAAGCACTTCTGAATCCACAACAAAGAGATGCAGTCTCCAGAATGTGCATTTTGGTGTGCGCGAACATGCGATGGCTGCAGCAGCCAACGGCATGGCCTTGTGTGGCTTGCGCCCCTTTGTGGGTACATTTTTGGTCTTTAGCGACTACGCCAGGCCTGCCATCCGCTTGGCAGCCCTCATGAACCAGCCCGTGGTGTATGTTTTTACCCACGATTCCATCGGTTTGGGTGAAGATGGCCCCACTCACCAACCCATTGAGCATTTGGCCAGTTTACGCGCCATGCCCAATTTAGCCGTGATGCGCCCAGCCGATGCCCACGAAACCAGCCTATGTTGGCAGATTGCCTTAACACATGCCATGCCGTGCGCCCTCGTGCTGTCTCGGCAAAACTTGCCCATTCTAGATCGAACAGCCTGCCACCCCCAAGGGGATGTGCCGCAAGGAGCTTATGTGCTGTGTGGAGATCACGAAAAACAGCCGGATGTCTTGTTGTTGGCGTCAGGTAGCGAGGTACAGCTGTGCGTTGCGGCGCGGCAGAAGCTAGCTCAGCAAAACATCCGCGCACATGTCATTAGCATGCCCTGCTGGGAACTCTTTGCAAAGCAGCCCAAAGCGTACCGAGAGTCGGTATTGCCACCACACGTCACTGCCCGGGTGGCAGTTGAGGCCGCAAGCCCCTTTGGATGGCACGCCTTTGTAGGGCAGCAGGGCCATGTGGTGGGCATCGATGGCTTTGGCGTTTCTGCACCCGCACACCATGCCTATGAACACATGGGCATTACGGTAGATGCTGTTGTGCAAGCAGCTGCGGCACAAGCTCTGAGCCGCACCACATAAGCGATAGAAGAGAAGGGGTTATGAACATTGTCTTAGCTTCTGATCACGCAGGTGTACAGCTCAAAGCACTGCTTTGTGAACATCTACAAAAAAAGAGACACGACGTTGTCGATTTAGGGCCTCACAATGCCCAAACTCCTGTAGATTACCCCGATTACGCCTTGGCCCTAGCAAAACAGCTGCAGCAAGGCAAAGCCAAGCGTGGCATTCTCCTATGCGGTAGCGGCATTGGCATGTGCATGGCAGCCAATAAATGCAAAGGCATTCGAGCAGGCTTATGCCACGACACCTACAGCGCGCAGCAAGGTGTACAGCACGACAACATGAACGTATTGGTACTAGGAGCTCGAGTCATTGGCCCCGCATTAGCTTGTTGTGTTGTACAAGCCTTTATCCAAGCGGAATTTTCAAATGACTCAAGACACTTGCAAAGACTAAAAAAAATTGATAACTTATTCTTACTTGCATAAATTGAAAAGAATTTTATAAATAAACCATGCAAGAAAAAAAGGAGGAAATGATGAATAACAAAAAAAATATACTAGCTACGGCAGGTTGCCTGTTGCTGCTATACGGCATTGGATGTAGCCAAGAGCCCGAAGACAACACAGATTTGACCCCAGAACAACAAGAACAAATAGAAGACCAAAACGAGGTTTCTGATCCAAGTGGTAAATCTGACAAAAAAAAGAGTAAAAAATCATTAAAAACAGGCTCTTTTTCAAAGGGAGAACCAGATAAATTAAAGAAAGCAAGCAAGACTGGTAAAAACAAAAAGAAGAAAACGAAAAAAATTATCCCACCCGGAGCAAAAGGTTGTGTGCCTGTAGCTGATGTCAACGCAGGTTGTGATACAAGAACTGCAACAGGGCAAGTCGCTTGTAACGCTTCTGGCGGCATTTGTGACTGGAAAGTAACATCCTGCACGCCTAAAAATTTTGGAGCAAAGAACATCTGTGAAAAAAAGCACCGGAGCGGAGTGGTTTGCCAGGCCATGATTGTACGTGGCTTCAACCCAAAAACGAGAGTCTGTGAGTCCAATTTTACAAGTTGTACTGTTCGCACCATACCGCAGGGCTTTAACCCCGCTGCAGTTTGCAATGCGGCTCTCGCCCATGGATCATGCGATACCCTAACTTACGGTAGCAAGGCAAAACCTGTAGGGCATTTATGTGATGCAACAAACACCTGTGTTGCAGATACTACTGCTGATGCAAATGCCCTTTGCGCTGCGGCTATAGCCACTTGCGGTACAGGTGATACAGAAAATTTGTGCGAACTGCGATAATAGATTCGCTATCTCAAAGATAATCTTGTGCCATCTGCACAATGAGGTGCTTGTTCGTTGCTTTTGGGTGACAAAACCTGAAAGCATTGGGCAGGCACCTTTTGTTTTTCTAGAGCTTTCTGTCTAGATTGGATATGTTTGCCCATCTAGGAAGATTGACTGAAAAAGTTTACAAAACAACAAAAAACTTTTAAAACCATGCTATAGTATGCATTGTGGAGGTTTAGCTATGGTGTGGAGAAACAAAACATGGGTTTTAGCGGGATATTTTGTTTTGTTATGTCTCTTTGTCGGGTGTGGCAAAGGAAAACCTGGGGATCAGGAGCAAGACCAAACAGATCAAGACAATTTGCGTGATTCCAAACAATTAGGTTCTGACGGCAACAATAAAAACCCAAGGGCCGTTCATAGGAAAAATAGGCTCAACAAACCAAAGGAATATTCTGGCCGTGGTAGCTCGGATGAGCAGGGCAAGAGCACATTGAACAGCACAACCACAGGCAACAACAGCTCAGGATCCAAGCGATATAAGGCGAAAATCTGTATGCCGATTGGTGATGCTGATGCCATTCAATCACAATGCCAACGGTTTAACAACGATATGGGTCGTTGCACAAATTCCGAGGCCATTTGCAAATGGACACCTGCAAGCTGCGAGATTCTCCCTCTACCTATAACCACCGTGTGTATTCAACATAACAATCAAGGCAGCAAATGCAGGTCTGTGAAGGTAGGTTCAAAAAGAGTTTGTGACTACAACCGGGGAAGTAGAAGTTGTAATTTAGATTTAAAACGCGGATACACAACACAGTATCATAAAACCTTATGTACCCTGCCGGCATGTAACGCAAAATACAACAACGGTAACGGTCAATCAGACCTGTGTGAAAGAGTTGACGGAAAATGCGAACGCAACTCGAGAAGTGACGTAGCAACAATCTGCGCAAACGATAACAACTGTGGTACAGGTCCAACAAAAGACCTGTGCAGTTTGCAATAGAGGTTTGAGTGTTAGCTTAAAAGCGCCGCTTGAGCTAACGCTTTTTTTCAAAACAAAATTGCTTAGCATCTAGCAATACAGCCTCATTCTTGGGTAACATGATAAAGGAGGTTATTGACACATGCCAGCCCAAGACACCACACACAATTCACAAGATCATCTAGAAAATGCCGTACAATTTTCTGAAGATACCTCAGAAACAGCACTGAAAAAACCCCGCTGGTTCGATGTCATCATGCATAACGATGATTACACCACACAAGAATTTGTCGTGCATGTGTTGCAAGACTTTTTTTACAAAAGCCCTGCCGATGCTCGAAAACTGATGCTGTGTGTACATCACCGGGGCAAAGCTGTGGCAGGTCGCTACCCAAAAGATGTGGCGCAAAGCAAAGCACAAAAAGTGATGAACTATGCTCGATGTAACGATATGCCGTTGACATTAAGCTTACACCCAAAGGAAAACAGCAGTGAGCACCAGTGAAGAGAAAGCTGTACTCGATACAAAGGTACAGCAAGCCGTACAGGCTGCCTTACAAGAAGCCAACCGGCATCGCCACGAATTTGCCACTTTAGAACACCTATGCTGGGGATTGCTGCACGACAAACAGGTCACAGCCTCTTTGCAAGAAGCAGGCATAGATGCCTCATCCATTCGACGCCAATTGAATGCTTTTTTACAGTGCAACGTAGAAATCGTTCCCAAAAATCGCTCATTTGAAACCCTGCCTTCTGCAGGCATGCAGCGGGTCTTGCAACGAGCAGCAGTGCATGTACTTGGCACAGGTCGCAAAACCATCGGCAGCACCAATGTATTGGTCTCTCTATTTGCAGAAGCCGATTGCTATGCTGTATACCTGCTACGCCAAGCAGGCCTATCTCACTTAGATGTGGCAGGTTTTCCACAAAGCCATACGCAAAAACGGCGGCAGATAGCAGACTCAGAAAATGCCGATTCATCTCCTCAAACTCATGCTCGCAAAACAGCCACTAGGCGAGGTGATACAGACGAATTTCTTGCTCGCTATACGGTCGATCTCCTTGCGCAAGCCCAACGAGGACAACTACAAGAGTGCATTGGTCGACAGCAACATATAGACCGAGCCTTGCATATTTTGGCGCGCCGCACCAAAAATAATCCTCTCTTTGTAGGGGAGGCCGGTGTAGGTAAAACCGCCCTCATACAGGGTTTGGCAGTATGTGTTGCAAAGGGCCAAGTCCCAACTGCCTTACAAAAACTACAACTGTTTGCATTGGATATGGCCGCACTGTTAGCGGGTTCTCGTTATCGAGGAGATTTTGAAGGACGTTTGCATCGTTTGCTACAAACCCTTGCGCGTCAAGAAAATTGCGTGTTGGTTTTGGATGAGATGCATACCCTTGTAGGGGCCGGAGCAACGGCAGGCAGCAGCATGGATGCCTCCAGCTTGCTCAAACCTGCTTTGGCCGATGGAGCAATCCGATTCATTGGAGCGACTACCCACCAAAGCCATGCAAACCATCTAGAAAAAGATCGCGCCTTGTTGAGGCGCTTTCAAAAAATCAATGTGCACGAGCCAGATTTGCAAGAATGTTTACATATTTTAGAGGGGACGGTCCCGCATTACGAAACTTTTCATGGTGTCCGTATTTCTCCTAAAGCCCAACAATGGGCGATTCAACTCGCCAACCACTATTTACCCGATCGATGCTTGCCCGATAAAGCCATTGACTTAATCGATGAAACGGCAGCCATGATCAAGATCACAAGCGACACAAAAGAGAAAAAGGGGAAAAGGACCATACGCAAGCTCGACTTGGAAGAAACAGTTGCCAAAATGGCACAAGTGCCTTGCCAACGTCTCAGCACAGGCCACAAAAAAACACTTCGCAACCTATCCACTCAATTGCGCCGCGTTATCTTTGGTCAAAACGAAGCCATCGAGCGGTTATCCAACACCATTAAAATGGCACGTGCCGGTTTGCGCCCCCCTGAAAAACCCGTCGGTTGCTTTCTATTTACAGGCCCCACAGGGTGTGGAAAAACAGAATTGGCTAAGCAATTAGCAGTTTGTTTAGATATCGCCTTTACCCGTTTTGATATGAGCGAATATATGGAAAGCCACAGCGTGAGTCGACTCATTGGAGCTCCCCCTGGATATGTTGGATTCGATCAAGGAGGACTCTTAACAGACGCCATTACAAAACAACCCCACGTTGTTTTGCTGCTTGACGAAGTTGAAAAAGCGCACCCTGATATTTTGAACACTCTGCTGCAAATCATGGACTATGGCAAGCTGACTTCAGCCCACGGACGTGCGGTAGATTTTCGACATGTGGTGTTGATCATGACTAGCAACGCAGGAACACGCCAGTTAGATAAACCTCCTGTTGGTTTCGCTTCTTCTGTCACCACGGCAACGGATACTTCTGCCCTGAAGCGCGTGTTTTCACCCGAATTTCGCAATCGATTAGATGCCTGTATTGCATTTTCCTCCTTAAGTTCTCATGTCATGGGGCAAATTGCCGATAAGTTCATCGACCAACTGAGTCAACAATTACAGGCAAAAGATATAAAATTGCGTGTAACACAAGACGCCCGAAATCACCTAGCTTGTCACGGTTACGATCCCAACATGGGAGCCAGACCTCTAGGGCGCCTAATAGAAGAAAAAATCAAGCACCCCATTGCTAACGAACTCCTGTTTGGCAAGTTAAAATCTGGTGGTGAAGTCCAAGTAGACCTGCAAAAACAAGAAAACACAGCACACCTTTTTATTGAGATTTTCTGATAAAATAAACAAGTAAAATTAACTCTTAAGAAATAA
Organism: Myxococcota bacterium; assembly: GCA_039030115.1. Lineage (GTDB taxonomy): Bacteria > Myxococcota > UBA727 > UBA727 > JABDBI01 > JBCCEX01. The sequence goes on along the minus strand of JBCCES010000052.1, from coordinate 1,760 downwards.
ATATTTGCCTGCTTTTGTTTTAACAATAAGGAGGATTTTTTTATGTATTTTATGCGCTTTAAGCGATTGTTAAAACCGCTGTTTTTTCTTTTTTTTACGTTTAACTGCGGTGATTTAGAAGAAACAGATAAAAAGACAGAAGAACACCTTCTTCATACCTCTCCAACAGAACGCAAAGATAATGAATCTATATTTCCAAAAAATTATAATTTTAACACAAAAAAGAAAGAAAAATATTTACAAAAAAAGAAACCGGCCCAATTGAAACCACCAGGGGGTGATAACAACAAGGAAAAAGATGCCACACAACAGCCACCTCCACCAGGCCCTTCGCAACCCCCACAAAATTCTCAAAAACCAATACAAGAAGAGACAAAGACCATCGATCAAGCCCATCTCTTGATTTTATTAGTGCAAAGTCTCAAAACGACTCCCTCAGTTATGCTAGCTTCTCAAAGGCGCAAAGTAACTGCGAGCTTGAATGGAGCATTGCAGCACTGCGAAAAAAGCATGGGACAATCTTCAACAGGGTTAAAACATTCTCCTATTCCCACGAACATTGATTCTATTGACTTGGATGCAGAGGAGGAAAGTCCCTTTTCTATTGCCAATGATAATGATGATGATCAGACTCCCATTCCCACGAACATTGATTCTATTGATTTGGATGCAGAGGAGGAAAATCCCTTTTCTATTGTCAATGATAATGATGATGATCAGAATCAAAAGGAGAGAAAACAGAAAAACAGAAGCTTTAAACTCGGTAAATTAAGTAGTTTTTTTCACCATATTCCAACAAGAAATAAAAAAAATAGTAGCAGTTCTCTTAAAAAGGATACATCTTTATTAAAAATAAAAATCCCAAATTTTTCTACTTCAAATTCAAATGAAATTCCGGAAAAAAATAAACAAAAACAAGACATTCTTGATTCCATTAAAAATGCGTTAAATATGTCTAAAAAATTACACATTAAAAACGACAAAGAAAACGGCAAAAAAAACCTGCAAGAAGAATTGAATTCTATAATCAATTCACTAAAGGGTAGAAACAGAAATCAATTCCTTTTATATTCCATAAGAGAAGTTTCTCTGGAAGTAAAGGCTGTGATGGCAGTTAAAGAAATCAATTCTTATGTATCAAAAAGCATTGAACACGCGCAAAATAATCAATGGGAAGACCTTTCTATATTTGCCAGGAAAATCATTAACCTAGAAGACAAGAAGAATTATGTGATTCGTGGAACAGAAAAAGAGGCTTGGAAATTTTTATGTGACATTAATATCGGCAATAAAAATTGGCATGATAAACTGCTAAAAATTATGAAAAAAATGCAAATAGAAAACACGAAAAAATTTAATGTTACTAGTGAAATTTCTGATGAAATTCAAGACAATATATCACTTCTTAAAGAAGAAATGAGTACCTTGAAAAAAGAGAAAGAAATACACTGTTGGAATGCGATAAAAGAATTAGATAGCAATACAAATTTATCTCTAGGAATTTCCAAGGCATATGCCGGTGACTGGTTGAGCTCTGTCATTGAAATTGGACAATTTTCAGTAGATTACAATGAGGATGAAACATTCAACCACTTTTTGCAAGATTCCAGAGGAATCGACAAATTTGAGAAAGCAATTGATCTGACACAACACACAAAAGAGATGGTTTTAAAAGGGCGTTGGTGGCTTGTAGAAAGATGTATAAAAAATATAATCGTTTCTCTTAAAGAGGTGAATACAACAGAGAAGTCTGATATTTC
>JBCCES010000051.1:0-8432 GCA_039030115.1 Myxococcota bacterium | reverse complement strand
TCATTTTTTTGCCCTAACAGCAAGAGCGTTTGCACATGCACATCAAACACATCTTGCTGCAGCACATGGACATGAGACTTCAAATCCAACGTCACGCACTTCAGATCTACGCCTACAGCGCAACCACCTCGCTGTGGTTGCAGTTTTTCAGCTATATACTGCAACCAGGAGCCAGGAGCACAGCCTAAATCCAAAATGCGGTGGGAAGGTTGTATCAACTTAAACCGCTCATTGATTTGTTGCAGTTTAAAAATCGACCTAGCAACGTACCCAGATGCTTTTGCTTGTCGAAAAAAAGAATCTTGTACGCGCCAGACCTTCGAGGGTCTCCTCGTTCTATTGGACTGCTTTCGTCCACGAACATGAACCCGTTTCATCGTTGCTGCTAGAATAGCTCGATAAAGAGCTGCTGTAAAAGCAAACCTCCTCATCAAGAAAATGTTTTTATTGAAAATATAATTAAAAAACAGATAAAATGAAATCTCAATATAAAATTCTTAAACTCAATTCACTCCTCACGCCAAGAGAACAGGTGAAGGCTTCCTAAAGAACAAAATCTCTTGACGGGAATCAATCGATAGTTCTAAAACAGACTATTTTAAACCCATTAAAAAGCAGGAAAACAGATATTTATCATCGTGTAACAAAAAAAAATTCGCCTCTCACAAAAGTGCCCCTTCATCAATCGAAGCAAAAATTCATCCCCGAAAAACCTGGATGAAAAAGACTTTTGAACACAATGGACTTCCTTTTTCTGTCTGTTGCCGTATGCTAAGAGCAACCATGAGGTAAGAAAATGTCCCTGGAAAGGAAAAACAGAAACTTGCCTCGGATCAAACAGGAGAAAAACAGATGCTTCAACTAACAAACACAGACGACCAAAGCGGCATTCACTTAACAGAAAAAGCCTCTAGGTTGTTGCAGTTAGATTCCGTTGAAGGCGAACCTCCTCCAACATTACCGGCTCATCTACGTAGCACCTACGACCTTTTATTATCTAAAAGTGCCGGCTTGCAAGTGAACATCAATGAAGTGATAGAAAAAATAGAAGGAAGTAGTTATTCCGGCATTCCCCAGCACGAATTAGACGATTTGCTCGTACGAACAGCAGCCTCTCTCATCGTGGAAGAACCCGATTACACCTTTTTGGCTGCACGGCTCCTTTCACATGAAATGGAACAAAATGTCCAAAACCAGGGCATTGTCACCTTTTCCCAAAGTGTAGCTAAAGGATACGAAACCGGTCTCATCGCTAAAAATACCCATGATTTCGTTTGTGCCCATGCTCAGCAACTAGACAATGTCGTTGACAACACATTCAATAACCGTCTCACCTTTTTTGGCCTGCGTACGTTGTGTGACCGCTATGTGTTGCGCCACCCGGAAAATCGCAACCTACTGGAAACAGCCCAATACCTTTTTCTACGTGTGGCCTGTGGAATTGCTCACAATGTGACTCAAGCGCAACAGCTCTACCAACTGTTTGCATCACTGGACTACCTGCCCAGCTCGCCGACGTTGTTTAATTCAGGAACAACCATTGCTCAGATGTCCTCTTGCTTTCTACTGGACTCACCTCAAGACAGCCTCGAGTCCATTTACGATCGCTACAAAGAGATTGCTCTTTTGTCCAAATACTCAGGCGGCATTGGCGTGGCGTATCACCGTGTACGCTCCTCTGGCTCACGTATTAAAGGGACCAACGGCCTGTCGAATGGTCTGGCCCCGTGGATTAAAACCTTGGATAGCTCTGTGTACGCTGTCAATCAAGGAGGCCGTCGCAAGGGGGCTTGTTGCGTCTATTTGGAACCTTGGCACGCAGACATTGAAACGTTTCTTGAGCTGCGAGACAACACGGGAGATGATGCGCGTCGCACACACAATCTCAACCTAGCCAATTGGATTCCTGATCTGTTTATGAAACGGGTAGAATCGGACCAAATCTGGTCTCTATTTGACCCCACAACCGTTCCACACCTGTGCGACTTATACGGAAAGAAATTCGAAAAAGCCTACATCAAAGCGGAAGAACAAGGACTGGCTTTGCGCACCGTTCGCGCTCGTGAACTGTATCGACGCATGATGCGTACACTGGCACAAACAGGCAACGGATGGATGACTTTTAAAGACGCCTGTAATGCCAAGTCCAACCAAACGGGTGAAAAAGAGAATGTGATTCATCTGTCCAATCTGTGCACCGAAATTTTGGAGGTCACCTCAGACAAAGAGACAGCCGTGTGTAACCTAGGGTCTATTAACCTGGCCCGCCATGTCACCCAAGGGCAATTTGACTTTTCCAAGTTGGCCAACACAGTGCGTTTAGCTGTGCAACAACTCAATAAAGTGGTGGATCTCACCTACTACCCTATTGCTCAGGCAAAACACTCTAACAGCCGGTGGCGGCCTGTAGGGCTAGGAGTGATGGGTTTGCAAGATGCGTTTTTTCAACTGAACCTGCCCTTTGATGCCCCCGCAGCAAAACAGTTAAGCGCCAAAATTTCCGAAGAAATTTACTACCATGCCCTATGCGCTTCTGCAGACTTAGCACAACAACAAGGGCCTCACGAAGCATTTGCTCAAACCAAAGCGGCCAAAGGCATACTGCAGTTCGATTTATGGGGCTTCACACCGAGCGACATGCAGCGTTGGGATGCTCTTAAACAGCGGATTCAACAGGTCGGTTTACGCAATTCGTTGCTCATTGCCATTGCTCCAACAGCCACCATTGCTTCCATTGCAGGGTGTTACGAATGCATCGAACCACAGCTGTCTAACATTTTCAAACGCGAAACCCTGTCGGGGGAGTTTCTACAAATCAACATGTACCTGGTACAAAAACTCAAGGAACTTGGGCTGTGGACGCAGCACATTCGCGATCAAATTGTACAAAACGAAGGCTCGATTCAAACCATTGCTGCCATCCCCCAACACCTACGTCAACTGTTTCGAACCGTATGGGAGTACTCCATGAAGTCTCTTATCGATATGGCTGCTGCACGGGGTCCCTTTATTGACCAAAGTCAATCCTTAAACCTGTTTATGGAAAACCCAGACATTGGCAAAATGTCATCCATGTATTTTTATGTCTGGAAACAGGCCAAGCTCAAAACCTCCTATTACCTTCGATCGCGACCAGCGACATCCATTCGTAAAACCACTGTAGGAAAAGGGGCCAGTACCCAAGAGACTAAACGCACAGCGTGCTCTTTAGAAAACCCTGAAACCTGCGAAGCGTGTCAATAGCGGCGAGAGGAGGTCAAAACCAATGAATACGACAACAAGCACATCGTCTACCCAAATCAATGGAACATCCGCTCAAGAAGGCGCACACATTTTACGCCCTGGTTTGGATTTGGTGCTGCGACCCATGAAATACCCTGTGTTTTATGACATGTACAAAAATGCGATTAAAAACACATGGTCTGTAGAAGAGGTCGATTTCTCAGGTGATATTGCCGATTTGGAAAAACTCAGCACCGCAGAACAACATCTTATTCGCCGTCTCGTCGCTTTCTTTGCCACAGCCGACACCATTGTGTTGCAAAATCAAGAAGAAAATATCTCCACGCACATTCAGCCGCCCGAAGCCAAAATGTACATTGCACGCCAAGAATTCGAAGAGGCTTTGCACATGGATTTTTACCTCACACTGCTGGACACGTACATATCGGATCTGCAAGAACGAGAAGAGGCTTTTGCTGCCGTGCATACCATTCCATCCATTAAGCTCAAAGCCGACTTTTGTCTGCACTGGATGCAATCCATTGAACACATTAAACAGCTGCGCACACAGCAACATCGTCGCCAGTTTCTTCTCAACCTCATTTGCTACGCCAGCTGCATCGAGGGTCTGTTTTTCTTTGCAGCCTTTGCCTATGTCTACTTTTTACGTTCAAAAGCTCTGCTACATGGTCTTGCCACAGGCACAAATTGGGTATTTCGTGACGAAAGCTGTCACATCAATTTCGCCTGCGAAGTGATTCAAACGTGCCGGCGCGAAGAACCTAGCCTGTTCGACGACCAGCTGCACCAGCAGGTGCAACGCATGATGCAAGAGGCCATTGCCTGTGAACTGCAGTTTGGCAAAGATGTTTTGAGCGTCAATGACCAAACACCCAGCGGCCGCATTGCCGGTTTCCCCTTAAAAGATTTGGAACAATATCTACAATATGTAGCCGACCTCAACCTAGAAAAAATGGGCTTTGAACCCCAATATCACGTAGACAACCCGTTTGCATTTATGCGTCTACAAGATATGCAAGAGCTCACCAATTTTTTTGAACGCCGCGTCTCTGCCTACCAAACAAGCGTGAGCGGAGATGTCTCTCTCAATGAGGATTTTTAGGTTTCTCTATCCATGCACCCCCTATCGACATGGCCTATAATGATAATAGCAGGAGAGATGTATCATGCGTTTTATCGAACCGAAAACCGATTTTGCCTTTAAAAAGATCTTTGGATCGGCTGGCCACGAAGGGATTTTGCGCTCTTTTCTCAATGCCATTTTGTACGGCGGTCGGGATGAAATTACCGATTTGCAACTTCAAGACCCCTACAATGTACCACGCCTCAAAGGGCTCAAAGAGTCCTACTTAGACGTGCGGGTTCGGCAACAAAACGGCAAGTGGATTTTGGTTGAGATGCAGGTGGTGAATGTTCCAGGGTTTGAAAAACGGATCCTGTTTAACGCTGCGAAACAGTTCAGCAACCAGGTTTTCAAAGGGCAAGATTACGACACGCTCGACCCCGTTGTTTTGTTGACCATTACCGATTTTGTGATGTTTCAAGACTGGCCAAAGGTGCAGTCACGCTACCGGATGTTGGAAACGGAGAGGTTGGTGGAATACCCCGTGGAGGGTATGGAGCTGGTGTTTGTGGAGCTGCCAAAGTTCACCAAGAGCCACAACGAAGCGGTGCAGCTATGGGAGAAATGGGTCTGTTTTATGAAGGAGGCTGGAAGTTTAAAGCGTGTCCCCCGCAGTTTGGCGGCTGTGCCACAAATTCAAGAGGCCTTTGAAATTGCGAACTACGCCGCCCTGACCCGCCAGGAGGCGGATCTGTTTGACAACAGAGAGATTTGGTGGCACGACCAAAGAAAGCTCAGCAAACTGTATCAAAAACAGCAGCAGGACTACGACCAGACCCAGCAAAAGCTCAACCAAGCACAGCAAGAGCGTGACCAAGCACAGCAAGAGCGTGACCAGGCACAGCAAGAGCGTGACCAAGCCCAAGCAGAGCATGAGCGAACGCTGCGCAAAACCGTTCTTGCGTTGCGTCAATCTGGCATGCATGACACACGCATTTGCGAGATCATGGGTCTGTCACCGCAATGTCTGCAACATATGATGCACAGCCAAGAGACCTGCTGAGCAGATCTTTTCCCATAGGAGCCTCTCAGGGGGCTGTTGCAAACGGTTCTGAACAAAACTTCGGCTAGGCGAAAAGGCCGATTTTTTGGGTAAATGACGCAAGAAGCCATCGCCTGCGAACTACAATTCGGCAAAGACGCATTAAGCGTTAACGACGACACACCAAGCGGTCGCATCGCCGGTTTTCCCTTAAAAGATCTCGAGCAATACTTGCAATACGTAGCCGACCTCAACCTAGAAAAAATGAGCTTTGAACCCCAATATAACGTAGACAACCCATATATGCAAGAGCTGACCAATTTTTTTGAACGACGCGTCTCCGCCTATCAAACAAGCGTGAGCGGAGATGTCTCTCTTAATGAGGATTTTTAGGTCCATCATATCCAACAACACGTGTCCACCAAGGTCTTTTTTGTTCTAAAGAATCATGAGCTGCTGCCAGCTTGACGACCAGGTTAAAAGTGCATTCAAAATCAGTTATTTCATGTTTATTCGTTTTCACTCTTCTAGTAAAAAGCGACGAGAAATTGTTTCCCCACGCATAATAATACCCAGAACAACAATTTTCTGTTCCAAAAAGTTGTCCGTAGGGACCACATATAAGAGCATGAGTTATCCGTTTGCGTTTACCATTGATTTCTTTAGCCTTCACAATTTGTTCATGGTTTAAAGCGACCAAAATCAAATCATGTTTCATTTGTTCCCTCTCTTGCAGGTTGTTGTGCGTTGTCTTGCTGCGCAGGCGCATCCTCTTGTTGTGGTATAGGAAACCGCAACACCACTTTGGTGTACTTTCCCTCCTCGGAAAACAGTAGCAACCGACCTCCCATGCGGCGCATCACCTTGGCGCAAAAAGGCAATCCCAGCCCACTGCCCCCGGGCCGTTTGCTATAAAATTCATCCAACACATAGGGCATGTCTTTGGCGGCAATGCCCGCAATGGTGTCGAGCAGCTCCACGTCGCCCCATTGCCCGCTGCAACGCAGCGTAATAAAAATCTCTCCACGCCGCAGTCGACGCATAAAATTGATGCTGTTGGCTAAAGGATTCAAAACAGCGTGAATCACAGCATCTATATCGACGTCCGCTTCAAAATCATCTTGCAGATCCAAGTGCACTTTGTCTTGTTCACCCGGTTCAAAGGGAAAACTCTCGTAAGCCTGCATCACGCACTCGCGTATGCTGCAACGTTGAATCTGCAACGGTGACGACCCTGCACCACGCAAGTTGCCCAAAAAGAGTTTGAGCATTGCCAAAGCTGCTCGCAAATCCTTCACCAGTCGAGGCACCTGATGCTGTAACGAAAACAGCTGATTCGATGGAATCTCTTCTACCTGCAAACCGGCCTTTTCCGCCTTTTTATGAGACTCCAGCAACTTGGGAAACAGCCGCTGCACGTTGCTACAACGTTGACGCAGCGAAGACAAACGCGTAATGGACTCGTGGGCAGACGACGAAAACGTCTGGCGCAAGACGTGCAGCCGCTTAGCATAAGACAACACATGCAAGCGCAAATGCACAGCTACAAACCAGGCTGCCAATACACAAAACAGTACAAAGTAGCCTGGAATAGCCCACACGGTTTTCAATGTGAGCAACGGATTCATACTCACGGCTGCATGAACCAGCAGCGCAAAGCCAATCCCTTTGCCCATTGCCGCCACAATGCGTGCCCGCGTCACCAAAAAAGGCAGCATGCACATCACAAACACAAAGTTCAACTGCCACAACGCACTGTACTGGGTCAGCAGCAACATCAAAGCCCCCAAAAACGGCAAGCAGTACATGACAGCAAAACGCCACACCTTGGGAATGTAACGCCGCGTGACCAGAGGAAAGTCGTCGGCAAACATCAGCACCCAACACAGCAAACTAGCCGACAGGCGCAGCCATACGTCTAGTGTCCCTTCCGACTGCGCCCAGGTGCCGGGGAAAAAGCACGGCACTAAATGGATTGCCAACACATAGCCACAAAACATGAGACGCTGCCGAGCCTGCGTTTGGTAGACCAAACTGCCCAGTGTAACCTCCTCCTTTGCTTCGACTTTCACCTCTTTGCTTTTACCTCGCTCAGCCACCGGGATACGCTCATGCGGCGGGTCAAGCATGCGCAGACCGAAGAAGCTGAAAAAGCTGAATAGTAACCCCGGCACAAAGCTACTGATTCCGGTTGCCGGTGTGCCCCAAATTTTCCAACAGGCGGTGGCCGCAACGCTAATACATGTGGCTCTCACCAGCGTCTTGCCACTGGCACAAAAGCCATAAACAGCAGCAATCAGAGGAATGGGAATCATCACTGTCCAAAAACTGTGTACCCACATGCCAACAGTGATAATGTCATAAAACTTTAAAGCAACAATCATAGAAAAAGAACCCAGTAGAAAAGATACAAATTGTGCCAACCGAAGTTCTGCCTTTGGTGTTATAGGTTTTGAGCGCAAAGGAGTAATGAGATCGTGCGTAAGCATGACGGTTGCCACATGCAGCATCGAATCGGCAGAGGACATAAGCACGGCAAAGAGACCTATCACTAAAAATCCTTGTGCCCCTGCGCTGGTCAACTGCTGGATAGGGTAAAGCAGTGCAAATCTTGGTTCTATATGAGAATTCATCACAAAGGCAATGAGACCTATCAAGCCAATCACTCCATAAAATGGAATGCTTAGTCCTGCTGTTATCTGCCAAGCGATTGCTCCTTGCTTTGCATTTCTGGCCATCAGTAACCGCTGCAGTGCCATAATGTTAATTCCTGGAAAGGCGTAAAGCGCAAGCGTAGACATATGTTTCATAGCATCACTACCATGAGGGAAAAGGGAAAGATGGCTTGAGGGCACACTCGCAATGATAGAATCGTACCCTCCTATTACTTTGAGCCCCCAGTAAGCAAGCAGTGGAATGGCAATAATTAGAATACCGAACTGCAATGCGTCAGTGGCAACAACAGCCCGCATACCACCAAAAGATGAATAAAAAACAACTAGGCCACACCCCAGTAAAGTTCCTTGGACAAGGCTTACTCCAAGGAAATACTCAAAAAGGTAGCCTATCGCCCTGACTTGCATT
>JBCCES010000050.1:0-8536 GCA_039030115.1 Myxococcota bacterium | reverse complement strand
GAAAAGCCTCTGTAGCGGTTGGAGCCCACTAACACTGAATAAAACCAATGATTCTTCACGAACAATCCTCAGGGCATGTGGTGGACAGCTGCAACAAAATGCCCGCCATAAAACAACTGATCAACAAACTGGCACCCCCATAACTTACAAAAGGCAACGTGATGCCTTTCGTGGGTACAATACCTAAGGCCACAAAGGTGTTGACAACAGCTTGCAACACCAAAGTGGTGGTGATACCCACGGCCAAATAGCGACAAAATAGATCTGTCTGAGAGATGGCAGCACGCAAACCTACCACGGTGATGCTCACAAAACACAGCAACACTACGCTAACCCCAAAAAATCCCCATTCTTGACCGATGAGAGACAACACAAAATCTGTGTGGGCTGCGGGCAAAAAGTGTAATTTTGCAGGGCCTTGACCCACGCCCGTACCCGACAATTGGCCAGAGCCCATAGCAATGAGGCTTTCTACCACCTGATAACCTGAATCTTGCCGATGACTCCAGGGATCTAAAAAAGCAATCAACCGGCGTAAACGGTATGTGCTAGACGTAACAGCATGCAAAGCCAGCGGCAGGGCAACCAAGGCCATAGCTAGTAAGTAACTGGTGCGAGCTCCTCCGATAAACAACATGATAAATGTGACACTCACAGCCACAAACGCAGTTCCAAAATCGGGTTCTGCCAGCAATAACCCCACAGCCAAGCCTGGGATCACAATATGAGGGATAATCCCTGCATGAAACAGACGCATTTTGTCTCCCTTTTTGGCTAAAGACATGGCTAAGTAAAACACCAATGCTATTTTGAGAATTTCACCTCCCTGCACACGTAAAAAACCGAGATCTAGCCACCGCGCCGACCCACCTACACGCCGCCCTACACCTGGAATCAGCACCAATACCAACACCAGCATGGCCAAGCCATACAAAAGATAAGCAAAACGGCGATACATTCGGGGGTGTAAACCAACCGCAACAACCATGCACAATGCACCTAAAACAAGATGTACGCCATGGCGCTTGGCAAAGAAAAACCCGTCAGACAACACAAAAGCCGAACCTGAGTAGGCCATGACCCACCCCAACCCCATGAGTGTGAAGACACTCACGAGCAACATGAGGGGGCGCCACTGTGTTGTCATGCTGTTGCGCGTTGCTTGAAGCGTTCGTACAACTGGCCAAACGCTCTGCCCCGTTGTTCAAAATTGGCAAACTGATCAAAGCTGGCACATGCGGGAGCCAACAAAATCACATCCCCTTTGGTAGCCCTTTGCCAAGCCAGTTGCACAGCCTGCTGCAATGTGTGTGCGTCTACGGTTTGTACCCACGCTTGACCCTTGGCGAAACAGTGCAACAAAGCAGGAGTTTCTTGCCCAATAACATACACCCTCTTAACATTGCTGTGCTGACAAGCTTGCACCAGCGGTTCGTAGTTTTCTGATTTGCCTTGACCCCCTACAATCCAATGGACACCCCCTTGCTCGATGCTGCGTAAAGCAGCCAAAGCGGCGGCTACATTGGTGGCTTTGGAATCATTGATAAATGTCACGTCCTGCACACACCCCAAGGTTTCAAAACGGTGAGGCAACCCTTTTGCATCTTTCAGAACCTGCTGGATACACGGCGAAGTTGCGCCAAATCGTTTTGCCATGCACACGGCAAATGCAGCGTTGGTTTGTTGCAGTGTTTGCTTTTTTATGCTGTTTTGCAACGCAGGAACAAAGACCACAGGCCCACGGGTTGCTTGCTGTTTTCCCAATTGCACACAGTGGGAATCTTGACTGCTACATACTAAGGTTGCACCTGGCTGCAACAGGTCAACAATGCGCTGCTTTGCACGCACATAGTGCTCGTGCGATGGATATCGATCTGCGTGATCAACAGCAATATTGGTCACAACAGCAGCGCTCAAAGGCAGGGTCACCAGGGTTTCTAACTGAAAGCTAGACAGCTCCAACACAGCGATGGCTGGTTTTGTATCCCCCAACAAGACTTCGCATAAGGGCGTGCCTAAATTGCCACCTACAAACACGTTTTGCTGGTCCGCCTTCAACATTTGCCCCAACAAATGGGTCACAGTCGACTTGCCGTTGGTCCCTGTGACACCAATAAAACGGCAATTGGGCAAATGGTGGGCAGCTAAATCCAACTCTGTAACAACAGGAATTTTCTGCTGCAAAACGGCTTGAATTGCCGAGTGCGTGCGGGGAACGCCTGGTGATAAAACAACCAACTGAGCGCGCTGCAACTGTTGCAATTTGATACCTGCAGCATGCACACGCACTTGGCTCATGTTTTGATACTGCTTTAAACGGGATTGCAGCTCGCTTTCAGGGGCGTCGTCTAGCAAATGCACATGGGCTTGTAAACGACATAGCAGCCGGCACGCAGCAAGACCTGACCGCCCCGCTCCAACAACGGCAACTGCAGCACCTTTCAGATCTCCGAGCGCTTGCTCACACGCCGCCCGCCACGATTGTAAATCCATCTTTTGATTTTTTGCCCAATTGCCGCAAAATGACCTTATTGACGTCTGACGCCGACTTACATGTTTCACCGGCGGGCACTTCAAAACAGGCTCGCTGAATATAACGATAGATGACCTCAAAAGAGGGTACCTTCTGACACACTCTTTTGCTATGGGATTGACACATTTTCTTTTTCTTATTGCACTTTTGCCACCGTTTGTTCCAACAAGCCGGTTGCTTTTTGAGTTTGGTAATGCGTTCGATATAAAGCTGTAGCCCCATTGCTTTCATACGGGGGGTGAAGTTCTCTCGCAGGCGTTCCTCAAGATTCTCTCGATTATAGCGCTCTACCTTACCCCCTGGTAACACTTTGGCATCTGTATATCCAGAATCCACCAGCTTCATCACCGCATCCACGTTGTGACTCTCAACGGCTGATTTATACGTGCCAAAAAACAATAAGATAGCTCGATTCTCTTTGGTGTCATCAACCAACGTGCCCGGCAGCAGTTTGCGAGCACACCCCGTTGTCATGCTGCCAACCAACAAGCACACAATCATCAATCCGACGCGTTGTCTCCACACCATGATTCGATTTTGCCTCCGTCGTTTTCCCTTTATTCCATGGCCTTTTTTGCAGTTGTTGTCAAGTTTCTGATCTGGATCAGCTCCCCATGCTGCAACCGGTGCAACCGTTTTTCTCTAACATTTGAAATCCTATAGAATTGACACATGAAAATAAAAATGACAATTTTATAAAAAGTAACAAGGGGGATCTATTTCATGCAACGAATCTTTGGCAACATGCTGTTTGCATGCATACTCATGGGCAGTTGTGCTCAAGACAACGACAACCAAAACAGCAACTCCAACAACACGGGCAATTCCCAACGTCGCGTGTTTTTTGAACAACCTAAAGATGGAGCTACTGTGTCTTCCCCTGTCGCCGTCAAGTTTGGATCCACCGGACTTACTGTAGAACCAGCAGGAGAAGCCAAACCCAACGCAGGACACTTCCATGTCTTGATCGACAATGCACGTGGGTACATTCCAAAAAATCAGGTGATTCCTTCAGATGATGCGCATGTTCACTTCGGTGACGGCGGCAAGCAATTTACCTTAATGCTATCACCCGGCAAGCACACTCTTACGTTACAATTCGGCAACGGGCAGCATCAGTCTGGAGGAAAAGAGCTGTCCCACACCATTACCATTACAGTAAAATAATTGCCTTGCTATGGTTTTGTTCTCTAAATCAGTAATGAAAATAGTGCGTGACGGGGGTTGACACTTTGCATAATAAAGCTCACAATAGCAAAACAAAGGAGAATGTTATGAGAAAGTACCAATTAATTTCAATATTTACGATGAGCATGCTGTTGACTGCCTGTGGTTCAAACGACGAGCCGGAAGGGTCTCCAGAAAAAACAGAAAGCCAACAAAATAGGCAAAATACACCGGATGCGTCGGGCTCAAACAACTCGTCGCCTACATCGTTACCTTCAGCAAACAGCAGTAATAAGCGTGTGTCAAAATCAACCCCATCTTCAGATCAAGGCAACCCATTAAATAAGCTTCACCAAGAGGATAAAAAGATACAAGAGGCCAAAAAATTTGCTGAACAACAGACCTCACAAAAAATAAAACAGGACGCGACGCAGCTTGCATCTTCAGATAAAAATCAACTCGTCGAAAAAGCAACAGATGCTATTTTTGCAATACACAAAAAGCAGAAGGCGGAGATACGAAGCAACTTGCAGGGTTATGAAAATGAAAAAATCGCCAAGATAGCTAGTGCGTTTTCGGTCTTTGAGAAATTTCTAGATATTCTGAAAGGGGTCGAAAATGAATTTGTCAATCAAGAGCTTTTACGTGATTCCGTTAAATTAATGAAGGAAAATTGCAGCACAATTTTAGATGAAATCAAATGGGATCCATTTTTAAATCAACTAAAAATTATGATCCGCTCCATTCATATTAAGGGCTCTACCCAATGGTAATACAAGCGGTGTAATACCGCACAAAGCTATTGAGAAACTTGCTTAAACCCATTACCCTGATAACAGCAGGTGCCAAAGAACGTGTTGCAGTTTCCCAAAGCTTTTGTACGAACAAGCTGCTTGCGGGCTTTGTTGTGTGCATGTTTTTTGTTCGCTCAGTCATCGCAAGCTTATGACGTTGTGGCAGGAGACTGGTTTTTGCGCCCCGTAGCCGGTTGGAGCATCAACGTGATTCGCGTGCAAGACGTGGGTTCTGAATCCCCCTCTTCAAGCATGATTCTTGGTCTGGACGCGGAATATGCTGTCCATCGATTATGGGGCGTCATTGCAGGTTTACGACCCACTTTTGCCCCGGGTTCCATGGAAATTGTGACACTCGGTGGAGGCAAGTATCGCTTTCCTCTGCAAATCCCTTTTGTACCCTACATCTCAACAGCAGCCACGCTCTCTTTTTTAATTCCTTTCGAAAAAGGTAAATCGATGCACACAAACCTAGGATTGCAACCTGCTGTTGGCTTTGACTACTTTGTGCTTCATGATTTAGCTGTCGGCTTGGCAACCGCAGTACAACCCAGCATGGCCTTTGCAAATGGCAAAACCCATTTTGAGCTGGCTGTACAACTGGTGCTGGGAATAACGTGGCGCTTATAAACCTTGTGTAAAAGAAGACACAACAAGAGCTCGCCATGAATCCCATTGTCACACATGAAGCTCTGAAAACGTGCCAGGCTGCAGCTATTGCCACAGCACAATGGATTGGTAAAGGGGACCAAGCGGCTGCAGACCAAGCAGCTGTGACAGCCATGCGAAACTGCCTTGCTCAAAGCCCCATGCAAGGCCGTGTCGTGATTGGTGAAGGGGAGCGAGACGAAGCACCCATGCTCTTTATTGGCGAAAAGCTGGGCAAGGGTCAACAAGACACTCCTGCAGTAGACATTGCCGTTGATCCCCTGGAAGGCACTGGTTTGTGTGCCAAAGCAGCCCCTGGAGCCCTAGCCATGTTGGCAATGGCTCCACGTAATAGTTTACTACACGCCCCCGATATCTACATGGATAAAATCGCCGTCGGCCCTGCCGCAAAAGGTGCTGTGGATTTGGAGCGCCCCGTTGCAGACAACTTAGCCAGCTTGGCTAAACAACTTCACCGAGGTATTGATACCCTCACCGTATGTGTTTTGGACCGTCCTCGCCATCAAGAGATCATCCAAGAAGTACGCCAAGCCGGTGCACGAGTGCAGCTCATTGCCGACGGCGATGTGGCTGCTTCTATTTCGACATGCATACCCAACGCGGACGTACACATGGTACTAGGGAGTGGCGGCGCCCCCGAAGGGGTTTTGGCTGCCTGTGCATTAAAGAGTTTGCAGGCAGACATGCAGGGCAGATTACTGTTTGCAAACGATGAACAACTGCAGCGTTGTCAAAGCATGATGCCCGGCAAAGACCCAAAACGCAAACTCAATCTCGATGATTTGGTGCAACAAGAAGCCCTATTTGCTACTACAGGCGTTACAAGTGGCAATCTACTGCCTGGCATCAAACAACAGGGTGACAATATCACGACCTATACCCTGCTACTGTCAACCCAAGGGCAAGCACAGTGGGTGTGCGAGCAGCACCCCATCTTGGATAAGACAGCAACCGCATGGCTCACATTACCCTTTACAAACTAAAAGAGTTTGATTATGCCCAAACTGCTCGGAAATCTGCTGTTATTACAGCTAGCCAGACACCGATGAAAGCGCAGAGAAATTGATGCTATATCGCACATGCTTCAAGCAACTGCTGGCTCAATTTGTGCTGTTTACACATATAATGGGTTGTGGCAGTGCGTCACAGGAACAATCCAGTGTTGACCTAGGCGAGTTGCTACTCACGCAGCAACATATGCAACACTCCGAACAGCTGGTGCAATCATTTTCGCCTGAGCAAACCGCTGGAAACATTCAACACCTCAAGCAGGAGTTAGCATCCAACACATCCAAATTGCAGGCTACTCAGCAGACCATTGTGCAAACCCAAGAGCACTGTATGCGCTGTTTTTTGGATCTCATGAAAAAAGAGATTGCGGTTGGTGGTGGTCGTGTTGACGACAGCAACGTAGAAAGCGCCTTGGAAACAAGACGCAATCAACTGCAAGAGGAGATCAACCTATGCTCTAAGTTGGAACAGGCTTTCTTCTTTCACATCAGCAAACTTCTGATCTCTTTTTACTGCTCGTTGACTAGCCCCTTTGACATGGGGCGGTGGCTATTTATTTCTACCGACATCACGACTAAAATTCTCCAGACACTACAAGAGCTAAGATTAGAACAGACAACATTATGCCCTCCTCTCAAGGAGATCCTTGTACAGATGAGCTATTTTTCCATCAAAAGCATGTTAGAAAGAGGGGAGTCGTTCCAAAAGAAGCAAGACACCCAGGTTTCTGTTAGCCAACAGGAGAACGAAACAGAGTTTTCCGTGATTGTCAACAAGCTCAAACAGGCGAGACGTCAGCTGTTTTCCATGATAAAACCGTAACGTTACACTTTATGGTTTAGCGGTTGAACGAAATGTTTTTCAGTTTAGGTATCTACATTGCAATAAACAGCTGGTTTATGTAGTCTGATTTTCAGTGAAGAGGCTCAAATTGAAACAAAGAGACAAAAAGGTACGCCAAACAGGCACTTATCAAACACTGGGGAGTTTGGACCACTTTATTCCCCACGCATTGCCCCCAAAAAATCCGGAGCTGATGCTGGACACCGAGCTCATGTCTTTATACGGCGAGGCCAGCTTTGCCCTGGGGCAGTTAAACGAGATGAGTTCGGGGCTGCCTGACTCAAACCGCTTTATTAAAGCGTATGTCATCAAAGAGGCTTTGCTCTCTTCACAGATAGAAGGGATCCATACAACATGGATAGACGTATTGACCCACAATGTCGATGCGTCCAAGCCCAATAAAGAGACACAACTTGTTTTGAATTACACCCACGCTTTGCAGGCTGCCGTTAACCTGGTACAAGAGCAAGATTTCCCTCTGGTATCTCGGGTCATCTTACAGGCTCATGAAGTCCTCATGTCGTGTGGTCAAGGGGATCGTTCGACACCCGGCCGCTACCGTCAGCAGTCGGTGCGTGTTGGTGAATTGGTCCCGCCGCCCGCGCCTGCGGTTGCCAACCTAATGAGAGACTTAGAAACATACATGAATGAACCTACCGAATTACCCATACTCATCAGAACGGGACTTGTGCATGTCCACTTTGAGACGATACACCCTTTTTTAGATGGCAACGGCCGCATAGGAAGGCTATTGATCGTGCTCATGCTCATGAAGTGGAAATTGCTGTATCTTCCCATCTTGTACCCTTCTTACTACTTTAAAAAAAATCGCCTGCAGTATTATCAAAAGCTCAATCACGTTCGCACAAAGGGCGATTTTGAAGGTTGGATTTTTTATTATCTTGAGGCGATTCGTAGCAGTGCTGTAGACGCTTACTGGCGGGCCAAAGAGATTGAAGACCTCGACACCACCTTGCAAAACATCATCCAAAACAGTGTCCGGTTTGCAAAAACGCGCGACACAGCAAGTCAGGTGTTGAACTTTTTATTCACGCAGCCCATTGCCACCATTTCTCAGATGAGCCACAAGCTAGACAGAGCGTATAACACAATCAAAAACACAGTGAAACACTTTGCGCAGCTGCAGCTGGTTTCTGAGCACACCATGCACAAACGCAACAAAGTGTATCGCTTTAAGCCCTACCTTGCGCTACTTGAGAAGGAGTACACCTAAGTTGCTTACACCACCAACTCCTGTCAGACTGCTTCAAAACGCTGTGCACCGCAGCACTGAAGTTGAAGGGCTAGCACAGTCCATTGGCACGCTGACACAGCAGGTGGGAGAACCCAACTCTACCATGCGCGGTTGGACAAAAATTGGTATCATAAATTTTATGCTTGTAGCAACCCCTTTTTTGTCCAACCGCGCATGGTAGAGTTGGGTTCTCCCACCTGCTGTGTCAGCGTGCCAATGGACTGTGCTAGCCCTTCAACTTCAGTGCTGCGGTGCACAGCGTTT
>JBCCES010000049.1:0-8553 GCA_039030115.1 Myxococcota bacterium | reverse complement strand
TCACAGGGATACGAAGGTGTACTTTAGATGTTTGCATATCTGTTTTGTCGTAAGTGACTTGGCCCTGAATGTTAGAAAACACTCCGGTCACTTTTGCTTTTGTCCATGTATTGATGCCTCTGAAAAAAACGGCGCTTTTGTCTCCCGCAATTTGCCAGGCAACTTGGTTTGTTGCCGATGGTTGTTTCCGTTGCATTTGAACCGGTGCTGGTATCCTTTTTTTTTGTTGTGTTGGTTCGTTTTTTGATGAGGTTTTTATTTGCCCCGACATTCTGTTTTGCGTAGATGTTTCTGCCAGAATATGCTGCGCGAAGATTTCAACGGCAATGAACACGTAAAAAATAGCTGTTTTTTTCTGCATCGATCCTCCTGCGTTCAAAAAGAAGAACAGATGGACACGTGCAAGATATTTCTGGCTTGTCGCAAGCGATCCGACGTATGTGATAAAATCATGCGAGTGCAAGCAAAGGGAGCCCTTATGAATAAGAGCAAGAAAAAACTTTCATCGCTGTTTTCTGCGCCTGTTTCCATCTTTTTGTTTTCTGCGTGTGCAGCCACAACGCAAGAGGGTAAAAGAAGGGATGAAAACCGAGAATCCCTGACAGCCCAAGCGATCTCTTTTTTGAAAAATCATACTCAGGAAACAATGCGGAGAGATATAGAAAAACATAAACAAGAAGGCAAACACGTTTCTTTTAAGGAGATAGTTGAAATTTACGGGATTGAAAGATCTTTTGATTTAGAGAAACATTGCTCAAAAGAAGAAATTTTTTTCATGAAAATTTTTCTCGAAATAAAGAAGGAATTATTTACAATTTTAGAAGATTTAAAAAAACTAAAAAGTGCGGAGAGAGATTTTGAGAAATCTGAAAGAATAACCGAAATTAACAATTCATATGTAGAATTTACAGGTCATGCTGTCGAAGTTTTTGGAGAGATAAAAACAAAAGCCTGTAAAGTTTCTTCAGATATTATAGGAAAAATACAGTCAGAAACAGTCATTGTATTCTAATTCTCCCTTATCTATTGCAAAAACTTATTGAGTATTTTTATTTTTTTGTGTTACATTGATAATGTGTGCACAAAAAGATGGTGAAAGAGATGCATAATTACATAGAATTACGCGCATATTTTGTGCTGTTCGCTCTGTTTTACATGGGGTGTGGGAGTGACGAAAACCCTGTTTCTCCTGCCAAGAGTAGTTCGCAAAACGAGATTGAACAAAAAGATATAGAGAAAGAATTTTCTTTAGAAAACCCCAATAAAAAACAGGTACATGCATTGAGAAAACCAGGGACACCCACCCGCATTGAGCCCCCACCATCTAGCAGTTCTCTGGCGGTCCCACAGGATGATGGTTCAGGTATTTCAACAGGAGGTGGTTTGGGCGGTGATCTCGGTGGAGCAGGTTCCATAGACAGTGTGCATGAGCCTCCTCATCACAATCATACCAATACCGTTCACCATGCTTCTAGAGGACGTAACAGTTTTTTGGCTTCACCCGCTTTAAGCAAAAAGCGCTCTAATAATAATCCATACCGAGATAACACATATCAAATGTCGGCAGTCCGGGCGATAGAAAAAATTGTGCATGGAGTTAAGTTCAGTCAGCCTTCTGCTATTTTTGCTGGGATCGATATTTTGAGCCAGAAGATTATAATAATGAACGTTACTAATCCTTACATGATTGCTTATCGTCTGCTCGAATCTCTTACAACGTCAGATGCTGAGTGGTTAGATGATGGTTTAAAACGATTAATTGTACAGCAAGCAAGACGGTTTATCAACGCAACGTTGTGGTTGCAGATGGAAACCAGACAGTCTATTGATAGCAAATCGAAAGAGAACATGGAGGAAGCTATCAATACAATACGTAGTTTATCTGGAAAAGAAAGCATTCATCATTCTGGTGTGGAATTTGAAATAACATGTATAGAAATTGTACTGGCTGGTTTGAAGGACACCGGCTCTTGGGGAGCAGAGGTGGGAAAACCTCTTAAGGGCCTTGTTAAAATCGTGACTTTAGATGGTGTTTGTGATGGGGTAACAGAGTTATTATCAGGTCTTGGGGAGATGGCTTCTAAGGCTTCGAAGCTAGGAAAATTCAAATGGTATATAGATGTACTAGAGATTGAGGCGCTAAAAAATACCGCGTTAAATACGAAAATAGGTATAAAAGTAGAAGAAAGAGTTGCTTACATCGGAAAAATAAAAAGCATTATCAACGGCAGTCGCAACTGGCAAGTGAAGTATGCCGGCATTTCAGCTTTAGGGGAAATTGTCGTCAAGGCAGGCTCACAACAACAGTGGTTAGCAGCACAGGCCTTTTTTAGAAATGGCGTGGGTGGCAGTGAGCCTCTAGGGTTGGGTGATCTGTTGCATTTCGATCGGTTCCTGTCTACAAGCGACTGGCAAGTGCGTGCGGTAGCAGCGCAAGAGGCAATTAAGATAGCTGCCTTAAATGACAGGGTCTTTGCGCCGTCAGCAAAGAAGATGCTAGCTGAATTGTATGTGCAAGAGCTGGATAGAAGGGTGATCCGCGTCTTAAAAAATAGCGTGAGTGTGGGTCAGTTGAACGGGGGTATAAAGGCGGCTGCACGTAAACGAAAAAGGAAGGATAAGGAGAGACAGTTGCTCCGTGAGCAGAGAAATGAGAGAGAGGTTTATAAGCTTAAGCTCCGTAAGCTCAATATGCAGCATCGGCAACAAGTGAGCAGTTACATTCAGGCTGGATGGAGTGAGTCTATACAGGCTGGATGGAGTGGGTCTATGACAGGGCAACATAGCAGTGAGCAAAGCCAGATCTTTTCATTGCAGTTGGACGAAATTGTTAATGCTTCAAAACCTAAACCTAAAAACAAGTGGCGCTTGTTTGGTAAGTCTAATAGTAAGCCTAAAAACGATGCTGTTTTGCCTCGGTTGAAGACGGTCGAAAAAGATTAAATTCTGCACAGGGTTGTTGTGTAACCTTGTTGTCTGTCGCCTAATGTGAGCTGGCCATTTCGTGTGAAAAGGCCCTGGGATACAGATAGATTTGTTATGAGAATAATTTTAGTGTTAAATAGGTACTGGGCGAAAGATCATGAGAGCAATCCATTTATCTGTGTTGGCCTTATCGTTTGTATGGGGGGGCTGTTTCTCGTGTCGTTCTTGTAGAGGGACATCCTCTGTGCAAGAGATAACCGCACTGTCGCCTGCGGAGGTAAAAAAATTGGTTGAGCATCCGGAGCGTTGGCATACGTTGACTTCTGAGCAAGCACGGGCTGTTTTGGCTCACCACGTTGGTTTAGGAAAAGACGATGCCCTGCAAGCAGAGCTTTCGATCGCTTTGCAACGAGAATCCCATCAGGCACCGCAATTGAAAAAAGTTGTTGTGCAACTGCACTGGCAAAAAGCTCCCCTGACCTGTTTGAATTTCGTTGCCTTGGCGAAAGGGAGTCGCCCTTGGACAGACCCTGTCACGGGAGAAAGTAGACCTCGTCCATTGTATGCTCAAGTTCCTTTTCATCGGGTTATCCCAGATTTTATGATTCAAGGAGGCGATCCCATGGGTAACGGGATGGGTGGTCCTGGGTACTCTTTTCCCGATGAGTTTCATCCCCAGTTACGCCACGACGCAGAAGGGATTTTATCCATGGCCAATGCAGGTCCCAATTCCAACGGCTCTCAATTTTTTATTACTGTCACTGCAACACCTCACCTGGATAATCGTCACGCTGTTTTTGGTAAAGTGGTACAAGGGATGGATGTGGTGCATGACATTGTGCAACTGCCCCGTGATGTACGCGACAGGCCTCTTGAGGAGGTCATGCTGACAAAGGTGAAAGTGAAACGGGTGGTTTCTAGCGGTAAGGGATAGTCACGCCTGGTTTTGTGCTTACAATATGTGAATGTTGCGTAAACAAGTTGCTAAGAGCGTGTTTAAAGTCGTTGCGAGCGCAATAGGCTATCAACAGGTTCTCATAAAAGAGGGGGCAACATGAAAGAAAGCATGGCACCTGGTTTTTTGGTTGCACCGGCTGGATCAGTGAATTCTGAATTTACCAATGCAGTCGTTGCTTTAGGATTGCACGAAACAGAAGGAGCAGTTGGTTTCATTGTTAACCGGCCCATGAAGGTGACCCTACACGAACTTGTGAAAGATTTGGACATTCAGCCAAAGATTCCCGATAGGCCTGTTTTGTTTGGTGGCCCTGTATCTCGTCATTCGGGTTTTGTCTTGTATGAACATGCCAAAAACAAGCCTGAGGCCCCGGGATTTTTCCTATGTGATACCGTTTCTGTTTCGCCATCTCGAGAGTTGCTTGACGCTGTGGCCACGGGCGAGTTTAAAGGCCATTTTGAGGTGTTAATGGGATACGTTGGTTGGGAATCTCATCAGCTGGACAACGAACTGGGCGAAGGGGGGTGGCTGCATATGCCTTTTTCTCCGACGGTTGTTTTTGATACACCTGCAGCGGGTCGTTGGTCTCATGTGTTTCATCGTTTAGGCCTTTCCCCTTTATCTTTTATTCGGGTAAGAGGGGGGGCGCAGGCCTGATGGAACACCCAATTTACTATGCTGCAAATGAAGCAGAGGCAGGTTGCATTGTCAGCTTGTTGCGTGACAAAGGATTGCAAGGGCGTTGGTATGAACGAGATGAGGTGGCACAGTTGCCCTTTGCAAAACAGTGTGTGGTTGCTGTGAGTCAGCACGATATACAAGAAGCCGAGGCAATTCTTCATGCTGCCCGCAAAGATCAAATCATCTCTTTGCATGGTGTTTTTGCTTCGTCACCGACGCATGAGGGTAAAAAAGGGTAAACAGATGTTTCACGGTACGACCATTGTCGCTGTTCGTAAGGGCGAGCACGTAGTCCTAGCAGGTGATGGCCAGGTGTCCATGGGTCAAATGGTCGTGAAGTCTCATGCAAATAAGTTGCGTCAACTGGGCAATGGGAAGGTATTAGCGGGTTTTGCTGGTAGCACGGCAGATGCTTTTTTGTTATTTGAAATGTTTGAAGAAAAACTCAAGCAGTACGAAGGGCAGTTGGTGCGTTCAGCTGTGCAGCTTGCTAAGCAGTGGCGATCGGATAAAGTTTTGCGACGCTTAGAGGCGTTGTTACTGGCAGCGGATCATGAGCACACCTTGGTGATTTCTGGTCACGGGGATGTGTTACAGCCCGATGTTGATGTGTCTGCTATTGGCTCGGGTGGTCCTTACGCATTGTCTGCGGCACGCGCCTTGATGGAAAACACGCAGCTCAATCCCCGTGAGATCGCACGCAAAGCGTTGCATATTGCAGCGGATATTTGTGTATACACCAATCACGAAGTGCAAATGCATCAGCTTCCTCCACAACAAGAAAATAAGAAGACGTAGGAGAATAGATGAGTCAATCCACAACTGTGCGAACCCCCCGCGAAATTGTTTCTGAGCTGGACCGATATATTGTAGGACAGCAATCTGCCAAACGAGCCGTTGCCATTGCGTTGCGTAACCGGTGGCGTCGCAAACAGATTGATCCCCGTTTGCGAGAAGAGGTCTCTCCCAAAAACATTATTCTCATGGGGCCTACGGGTTGTGGTAAGACAGAGATTGCCCGTCGTTTGGCCAATCAAGACCAGTCTCCATTTGTGAAAGTAGAGGCAACAAAGTTTACCGAAGTGGGCTATATGGGGCGCGATGTGGACTCCATGGTCCGTGATTTGGTGGAGTGTGCTGTCAAAATATGTCGTGAGCAGGAGCTCAAAAAGGTTCAGCAACGTTCACAGGAGTTGGCCCAACAACGTTTGGTGGATTTGTTACTACCTAAAGCATCACCTCCCAAAGAGTCGTTTGATGTGCGTGATGCTTCTGGAGAAACGCCGCAAGTGGATGATGAGCAGATGCAGCATACAAGGCAAAAGGTGTTGGAGATGCTGCAAGCAGGTGCCTTTGACGATCGAGAGGTGTCTGTGCAGGTGTTGCAAAAACAGTCGTCTCCCATGATGCATCTGTTTGCTCCATCTGCCATGGAGGATATGGCGAGCAATTTGCAAGATGCCCTGCAATCCGCTTTAGGGCCAGGTAAAAAAAAGCAACGCAAAATGAAAGTTCCTCAGGCTTTGCGAACCCTTGCAGCACAGGAGGCGCAAAAGCTCATTGACACAGAACAAGTGCATCAAAAGGCTGTAGCCTTAGCGGAGGAGTCAGGTATTTTATTTATTGACGAGATCGATAAAATTGCCTCTCGATCGGAGAAAGCCCGAGGGCCTGACGTGAGTCGAGAAGGAGTACAACGCGATATTTTGCCCATTGTAGAAGGCTGTTCTGTGCCGACGAAATACGGTGTTGTGAAAACCGATCATATTTTATTCATTGCCGCAGGAGCTTTTCATACAAGTAAGCCGTCGGACCTCATTCCTGAACTACAAGGGCGTTTCCCCATTCGGGTGCAGCTAGAGCCTCTGGGTGAAGAGGATTTTCGACGGATTTTGGTCGAGCCAGAAAGTAGCTTAATCAAGCAGTATCGCGCTCTGCTTGCCGTAGAAGGCGTTGACTTACGGTTCACCGACGATGGGCTGGCCGAGATTGCCCACATGGCTGTTGCTGCCAATGCCCTGCACGAAAACATCGGCGCGAGGCGTCTGTATACGGTGCTGGAGAAGCTATTGGAAGAGGAGAGTTTTGCCGCCACAGATCAACCCAATACTCAGGTTGTTATTGATCGGGCCTGTGTGCAAAAACGCTTGCAGCCGATTTTGTCGAGCGAGGATCTCAGCAAATTCATTTTGTAGGGTCTGTTTAGGACAAGTTGTGTGGGTTGCTATATCTTCAATGATTGTATGGATATTGAAGACTTGCTGACATGATTGTTGTCCTATTGCTGGCTATCATCGCTTATGTCTGTGATCTAGTAGCATCGGCCGTGGCTTGTGGCTTGGGTCAGGTTGCTATGGGTGTGAGTGTCATGCCTGCATTTATAAGTTACGTCGTGTATTACCATCGTCCTGCCCACGCTGTTGCTGTTGCTTTTCTCTTTGGCATTGCAAGTGATGTGTTGTCGGGAACGCATTTAGGGCTTCACTTAATTGTCTCTTTGAGTTTATGGTTTGGTTGTGCTTTTTCTGCCTCATTTCTGCCGCGCGCACGGGGAAATTTATTGTGGGCTCACATGGCAGTGACGAGCTTGTTATGGCATCTGTTGGCTGCTGTGCTGTTAGCTATGCAGGGATACACTGCAGTGAATGCTCTGAGCGTGGTGGGAGTACTGATGACAGCGTTGTGTGAAGCAAGTATGGGGTTGTGGCTGGTGCGCAGAGTGCATCAATTGCTGGAATATACGGGGCAACGGCGCGCGCTATCAGACATGCTGTTTTTGGGACAACCCTAGCATGGAAAAGGTGCCTAGGAGTCGGTTTTCGGTGGGTCTTGTTTGTTGGCAGGAGTGGGTCGAGATACCACCTGAGCGGGCTTGAAAGAGCTTGCAGTGGGTCTGTTTTTTTCCTTTACAAATTCTAGGGGTGCAGCGCCAGAGGCCAGTTCATGAATAAAAGACAAATCAGCTGGAGGAACATTGAGTTGCGTCAAATCTTTGCGAGCTACCCATTTGACAGCCTTCACGTCGAGCGCTCGGGGTTCCCCTTCGGAAATTTGGCATCGAAAAACACGTAAATGCACGGCGCGAGTCACGTAACCGTAGCGTGTTTCGAAGCAGCAGGGCCCCACCTCTACTTCAACGCCTACCTCTTCTAATAATTCACGTTTAAGAGCTTCTTGGTCGGTTTCACCTTCTTCAACTTTACCACCGGGAAATTCCCAGAGTGCAGGCAAGTGCTTTCCTTTTTGACGCTGTGTAAACAAAATTTTGCCATCACGATAAACCAACGCTGCAACAACACGCAAAGATTTGTCTTCTTCTTGATGTGTTTCATGCATATCTGTGTTACTCCTTTTTATTGGCCATGCCAACCAATGAATCCTCTCGACAGGTCTTGAAATACTGTATCTTTAACCTTGGGAACTGTTTTAAATGCATACACCACTCCTGCCTCGCTGACAACATATAAGCCCGCAGCATTGCTGTGCACATTTGCTACGATGCGTGATCGAGGCAAAAGCCACTGCACTATTTTACCTGTGAGAGCGTGTAGGACAAGTACGCCGCCTGCACTGTCGGCTGCATAGACATGCCCAGACCGCAGAACCAAATTGGTAGCAGCTCCCGTGTCTAAATGGAATCGCCACTGGATTTGGCCCGAGCCTACGTTGACAGCAAGAATTTTCCCAGCACCTGCTGCAATCACATGTTTATTGACATCGTCATAGGCTAAATGGGTTAAACCAGACTCTTCAATGCTCCAATCTTCTTCGAAACCAGATCGCCTCCAAGCACGCATTATACCGCTTACGGAGGCTGCTACAATAGAATTGCCTGCCACAATGGGGCCTGCCACAATGTCGCGTAGGGGCTTTTCTTGTTGCTCAACGGGTAGGTGAAACATCAGGTTGCCATCTTGTGCGTCGTATACCTCTATTGCCCCCTCTCGGTTTCCAACAAGCATGAGGGATCGCTGCATAGCAGATCCGGG